>SEGN01000539.1 GCA_004211245.1 Variovorax sp. | reverse complement strand
GCAAGAAAAAAGGCCCTGTTCGAAAACAGGGCCTTTTAATTTGGTTGCGCGAGCAAGATTTGAACTTGCGACCTTTGGGTTATGAGCCCAACGAGCTACCAGGCTGCTCCATCGCGCGGCAAGATGGAATTATAGCTTATTCGGCGGCGCTCTGCTCGGCAGATGCGTCTTCTTTGACTTCAGGACGGTCAACCAGTTCGACCAGTGCCATGGGCGCGTTGTCGCCGACACGGAAACCCATTTTCAGGATGCGCGTGTAGCCGCCCGGACGGGCTGCGAAACGCGGGCCCAGGTCGTTGAACAACTTCACGACGCTGTCGCGATCACGCAAGCGGTCGAACGCGAGGCGCTTGTTGGCGACCGTCGGCTTCTTGGCCAGGGTGATCATCGGTTCGATGACGCGGCGCAGTTCCTTCGCCTTCGGCAGCGTGGTCTTGATGACCTCGTGCTCGATGAGCGAGTTCATCATGTTCTGCAGCATCGCAAGGCGGTGCGAGCTGGTGCGGTTGAGTTTGCGGAGGCCGTGACCGTGGCGCATTTTGATTTCCTTTCGAGGGTTTTAATCGAGGCAGCCGTATCAGGTACTGCCCGTTTTTTGCGTTGTTGGATTAACGCTTGTCGAGGCCGGCCGGCGGCCAGCTTTCGAGCTTCATGCCCAAGGTGAGGCCGCGCGAGGCGAGCACTTCCTTGATTTCGTTGAGCGACTTGCGACCCAGGTTCGGGGTCTTGAGCAGCTCGTTTTCGGTGCGCTGAATCAGGTCGCCGATGTAGTAGATGTTCTCTGCCTTCAGGCAGTTGGCCGAACGCACGGTGAGTTCGAGTTCGTCGACCGGACGCAGCAGGATCGGATCGAACTGCTGCGCGCTGCGCGGTGCCGGTGCATCGAACGCGGCGAGTTCGCCGCCCTCGAGCTGGGCGAACACGGCCAGCTGCTCCACGAGGATCTTGGCCGAAGCGCGCACGGCATCTTCGGCAGTGATCGCGCCGTTGGTTTCGATTTCGATCAGCAGCTTGTCGAGGTCGGTGCGCTGTTCGACGCGCGCGCTCTCGACGATGTAGCTCACGCGCTTGACCGGCGAGAACGAAGCGTCCAGAACAATGCGGCCGATCGACTTGGTCGGCTCGTCGGCATAGCGACGCATCGTGCCGGGCACATAGCCGCGACCCTTTTCGACCTTGATCTGCATGTCGAGCTTGCCGCCTTGCGACAGGTGCGCGATCACGTGATCCGGGTTGATGATCTCGACGTCGTGCGGGGTCTGGATGTCCGATGCCAGAACCGGGCCCTCGCCGTCCTTGCGCAGGCTCAGCGTGACTTCGTCGCGGTTGTGGAGCTTGAACACCACGCCCTTGAGGTTCAACAGGATGTTGACGACGTCTTCCTGGACGCCATCGATCGACGAGTACTCGTGCAGCACGCCGGCGATCGTGACTTCGGTGGCCGAATAGCCCACCATCGACGACAGCAGCACGCGACGCAGCGCGTTACCGAGCGTGTGGCCATAGCCGCGCTCGAACGGTTCGAGCGTGACCTTGGCCTTGTTGGCCGCGAGTTGCTCGACCTGGATGGTCTTGGGTTTCAGCAGGGTGGTTTGCATGCAGACTTCCTCTCAATACCCCCGGTTCGTTACACCGGTAAGGCTGGTGAAGTGCCCTGCGCACGATGCCCG
>SEGN01000538.1 GCA_004211245.1 Variovorax sp. | reverse complement strand
CCGTCGTTCACCATGACTACGAGGCCTGGACAAGCCCACGGCTGGTGATCGATTCCGCGACCTGCAACCCGGGCGCGGCAGCGATGTTGATTCTGAACGGCGCACCCCTCACATCCCCGACATCCTCTCCGCCGTTGCCAACGCCGGATCCAGAAAATCCCACGCAAGTCCGCGCACCGCGTACGTGACCAGTTGCGGCTGAAAGCGGTCCGGGTCGTCGAGGCTCGCAGCATGCACGGTGAAGACATCCGGCATCGCCGCAAAGGTCATGTACACCGGCGTGCCGCAGACCGGGCAGAACGCACGGGTCTTGACGTTGCCGCTGGCGGCGACGATGTCCCACACGGCCATGGCGCCGCAGGCGCAGCCACCGGTGTAGGCTTGGTTCATTGCTTTCTTTCTTCTCTGGTCTTCATGGAGCGAGGCGCCATGTTGCCGCCACGAAGCGCAGCAAGCGAGTAACAAAGCTGTCGTGAATCCGCCTGTCATCGAATCCATCGAACGCGCCACGCTCGCCGCGGTCTCGCCGCAGGCCATCGAGGAATGGCCCGCGGAAGGCTGGCTGCTGCCGTTCGACAACGGCACCGTGGGCCGCGCGAAGACCGCCGTACCGCTGCGCCATGTCGCACCCGACATCGCGTTGATCGAGCGCGTGGAGGCGCGCTACGCCGCGCACGGCCTGCCGCCGGCCTTACGGCTGCCCGACACCTCCGCGTTCGACGCGATGCGCAGTGCGCTCACGGCGCGCGGATACGGCTCGCGAAAGCCGACGTTCACGCAGGTCGGCGATGCGCGTGCGATGGCCGCCTTCAGCGCCGCGCCGCCTGCTGCGATCGACACCGCGCCCGATGCCGGCTGGGCCTCCGTGTTTCTTGGCGAGGGCTTCGACCCAGTCGACGGTGCCAGCCGCGTGCAGGCCCTGAGCCGCGCTCCCGGAAGCTTGTTCGCCAGCGTGCGCGACGAAGAAAGCGGTCGCACGCTGGCGGCAGGCGCAATGGCATTCGGTCACGGATGGGCCAGCGTGCATGGCATGCGCACCGGGCAGGCGGCTCGCGGCCGGGGCCTGGCCGGCCGGGTGCTCGGAGGGTTGGCGCGGGCTGCACTGGAACGGGGCTTCGAGCGCGTGTTCCTGCAGGTCGAAGCGGGCAACACGAGTGCACTTTCCCTCTACCGCCGGGCCGGATTCGAACCCGCATGGGGCTACGCGTACTGGCAGCCCGCCTGAACGCATCTGCACCACGGCGGTGCAACGGCGGGTGGCACATGTCTTGCGAATCCCGCACCAATGGATGCTGTTGCCACTCCCCCGCCTGCGGCCGTCGAGATCGTCTCGCTGACCAAGCGCTATGCCGCGGGCACGCCCGCCGCGGTCGACCAGATCGACTTGCGCATCGAGAGCGGCAGCTACTGTTGTCTGCTCGGCCCCTCGGGTTGCGGCAAGAGCACCACGCTGCGCATGATCGCCGGACACGAGTCGGTGTCGACCGGCGACATCCTGCTGGACAACCGCAACATCACCAACCTGCCGGCCGCGGCACGCGGCACGGCCATGATGTTCCAGAGCTTCGCGCTGTTCCCGCACCTGTCGGCGCTCGACAACGTCGCCTTCAGCCTCAAGATGAAAGGCGTCGGCAAGGCCGACCGCCAGAGGCGTGCGGCTGACCTGCTCGAGCGCGTCGCCATGGGCCACCTGGCCGAACGCAAGCCGGCCGAACTCTCCGGCGGCCAGCAACAGCGCGTGGCGCTGGCCCGCGCGCTGATCACCGAACCGCGCGTGCTGCTGCTCGACGAGCCGCTTTCGGCACTCGACCCTTTCCTGCGCATCCAGATGCGCGCCGAGCTTCGCCGCTGGCAGAAGGAGCTCGGCCTGACCTTCATCCACGTCACGCACTCGCAGGAGGAAGCGATGGCGCTGGCCGACACCATGGTCGTGATGAACCACGGCCTGATCGAGCAGGTCGGCTCGCCGCACACGGTCTACAACCATCCGGCCAGCGAGTTCGTGGCGCGCTTCATGGGCGG
>SEGN01000537.1 GCA_004211245.1 Variovorax sp. | reverse complement strand
CGCCGGCTACGCGCAGGCCCGCTCCTACGCCAAGGTCACCGTCTCGACCGACTCGGTCGACGGCACCGTCACCCTGTGGGGACAGCCCTTCAGCCTCGGCTGACGCGTGACGCCGAAAATAAATTGAACTATGTAATACCTCGAAGTTGGGGGCGTACGGCACTTCCGTACGCCCCTAACCTCGCTCTATGCGCTGTTACGCATGTCACAGTTCGGACACGGAGACTGGGGCGGAGGCAGATTCGGACACGTAGCTATAACATTTGGACGTTGTTTCAGCTAACTTTATCCCGTCAAGAGGTAAAGACTGCCTAACCGACAGCCGGGTAGGTGGTACCTGATGAGGGGAAAGAATGAGCGAGAACCGAAAGACCGGCCTGCGCCGTGGAGCCCGCATTGCCGGCCTTGGTGCCGCTGCGGCTGTAGTCCTCGGCCTGATGTCCACGGGTGCGGCCAATGCCGACACCTTCGTGCCGCTGCCGGGTGGCGAAAAGGTCGTCAACGCGGGAAGCGTCACGGCCAAGATCGCCCGCAACGCGGAGAGCGCTCTGGTTTCGCCGTCGCTGGCCGCCAATGGTGCGGGCCGCACGGCTTGGGTGTCGGGTGACGTGTTCGCCGAGCTCGGTGGTGAGATCCCGGAGGAAGGCGCGACGCTGACCACCGGCTACATCGTGGGTTGCCAGATCGACATCACCGGTCTCGAGGGCAAGCTCAGTGCCGACCTCGGTTTCGATGCGCTGGGGATGGGTGGCTCGCTGTCGGTGCCGATCGAGGCCGGTGAGGTCAAGTTCGCGAAGATCAAGACCAAGGAAGACCTGAAGCCGGGTGTGTCGGCGATTCAGTACCGCGATCAGCAGATCGAGGTCCAGGGTTGCGGTGGGTACGCGCAGGCTCGGGCATACACCGTGGTGGAGGTTCCGGGGAACCACTACGTGAAGGCCACCCTCTACGGGCAGCCTTTCAGCATCGGCTGATTGCCGCTCCCAATCGATTCCATCCACGACTCTCGCGTAAGCGATCAGTAACCCTAGAGGGGAACCATGAACAGCAAGACCCTGCGCCACGGCGCCAAGGCTGCCGGCGTGGTCGCCGCGGCCACCGTCGCGATCGGCCTCTTCTCCACCGGTGCGGCCAACGCCGACACCTTCGTTCCGTTGCAGGACGGTGAGATCACTCAGACGCTGCTCGACGGCACTGTGGTGACCGTGCGTCAGACCGGTAACACGGCGAACATCAGCCCGTCGATGGGTTCGACCCCGCTGCACCGCAATGTGTGGACGTCGGGCTCGATCGATGTGTCGATCAATGGTGGCACCGCCAAGGGCGGCACCATCGATGCCGGGTACATCGTGGCGTGCCAGCTGAACTTCGGCGGCTCCGTCAACGGCGAGGCCGGTGCCAGCCTGACGCCGTCCGAGGTCGTCGGTGCGGCTACCGGTGGCGATCCCGCCAGCATCCCGGTCGAGGGTGGTGCCGGTAGCGGCGTCTCGATCGGACCCGGTAAGGCCACCAACGTGCCGATCCTCGACATCGAGTACGCAGATGATTACGACGAGGAAGCGCACAAGAGCAGCTTCAAGTTCACCGGCAAGAGCGGTGGCTTCACGTACTCGGACGAGACGTTCGGTGTCTCCGGTTGCGCCGGCTACGCGCAGGCCCGCTCCTACGCCAAGGTCACCGT
>SEGN01000002.1 GCA_004211245.1 Variovorax sp. | reverse complement strand
TCGGGCTTCAACACGCCGCCCGCCGAGAGCCCGAGAAACACGTCGGCGCCTTCGATCACTTCGGCCAGCTTGCGCTTGTCGGTCTTCTGCATGTACTGGCGCTTGTCGTCGTCCATGAGTTCTTCACGGCCTTCGTAGACCACGCCGGCCAGGTCGGTCACGTAGACGTTCTCGCGCTTCAAGCCGACCTTGAGCAGCAGGTTCAGGCAAGCCAGCGCCGCCGCGCCCGCACCGGACGTGACCAGCTTGACCTGGCCGATGTCCTTGCCGGCGACCTTGAGGCCGTTGACCATCGCCGCCGCCACCGTGATCGCCGTGCCGTGCTGGTCGTCGTGGAACACCGGGATCTTCATGCGCTTGCGCAGTTCGCGCTCCACGTAGAAGCAATCGGGCGCCTTGATGTCCTCGAGATTGATCGCGCCGAAGGTCGGCTCCAGCGCGGCGATGACTTCGACCAGCCTGGCCGGATCCTTCTCGTCGAGCGCGCCGATGTCGCCCAGGCCGAGCACGGCGGTGCCGTTGCTGATGACGCCGACGAGGTTGCCGCGCGCGGTGTACTTGAAGGCGTTGAGCGGATCCTTGACGATTTCCTCGCAGGGCGCCGCCACGCCTGGCGAATACGCCAGGGACAGGTCGCGCTGGTTCACCATCTGCTTGGTCGCCGCGATGGCGATCTTGCCGGGCACCGGGAACTCGTGGTACTCGAGTGCTGCGCGGCGCAGTTCGGCGCGCTTTTCTTCGGCGCTGGGGGCTGAGGTGTGCGAGGGGGAATCGGACATGGGCGACTGGCTCCGGCGGTCGCTGGCATGCGCAGCAAGGCATGTCCGCGACACTGTTGTAGGGGGCGCGATTGTAGACCTCGTGCCTCCCGGCATAGGCCGCATGGCCGGCGCGCGCGTCCGGCAAAAACCCGCTGAATGGCGTTGCCGATGTGGCAATATGCCCCCGCCCAGAACAACCTTGAAGAGGAGCGACCATGGCCCTGATGGATTTCATCAAGAAGCAGTTCATCGACATCATCCAGTGGACCGAGTCCGGCGATGGCACGCTGGCCTGGCGCTTCCCGATGGCGGAGATGGAAATCCAGAACGGGGCCTCGCTCACGGTGCGCGAATCGCAGGTGGCGGTGTTCGTCAACGAGGGGCAGGTGGCCGACGTGTTCGGCCCCGGCATGTACAAGCTGACCACGCAGACGCTGCCCGTTCTCACCTACCTGAAGAACTGGGACAAGCTGTTCGAGTCCCCGTTCAAGAGCGACGTCTACTTCTTCAGCACGCGCCAGCAGGTCGACCAGAAATGGGGCACGCCCCAGCCGATCACGATCCGCGACAAGGACTTCGGCGCCGTGCGCCTGCGCGCCTTCGGCAACTACAGCTTCCGCATCGGCGATGCCAAGCTGTTCCATACCGAAATCTCTGGCACGCGCGACATCTACAGCGTGGCCGACCTCGACGGCCAGCTGCGCGGCTTGGTGCTGCAGAACATCAGCAACGCGATCGCCTCGAGCGGCGTGCCGTTCCTCGATCTGGCCGCCAACCAGATCCAGTTCGCCACCGCGCTGGCGACCCAACTCGTGCCCGAGTTCGCCAAGATCGGCATCAAGCTCGAGAACATCACGGTGCAGAACGTGTCGCTGCCCGAGGAGCTGCAGAAGATCCTCGACCAGAAGATCGGCATGGGCATGGTCGGCAACGACATGGGCAAGTTCATGCAATACCAGACGGCGCAGGCCATTCCGAAGTTCGCCGAAGGCTCGGGCAACGGCGGCGGCGGCATCGCGGGCGATGCGATGGGCCTCGGCGCCGGCGTTGCGCTCGGGCAGGTGCTGGCGCAGAACCTCGCGCAAGGCCTGACCCCGAACAACGGCAACGCGGCGGCTGCTGCGACCGCGGCCCCGGCCGTGGCGGTCGTGAGCGCGGCCGACGTGATGACCACGCTGGAGAAGCTCGGCGAGCTCAAGACCAAGGGCATCCTCACGCAGGAAGAGTTCGACGCCAAGAAGGCGGATCTCCTGAAGAAGTTGGTCTAACCCCCAGTCTTCGCGCACCTCGTGTCGCTACGCCAACCCCCTTGCAGGGGGCAACACCAGCGGCCCGGCAAAGCCGGCTGCGCGGTGTTCCTGAACCTGCCTGCCGGCCATCGCTGCGATGGCTGACGCCCCGCAACGCGCCTACCGCGCGCCTTGTCCGGGCTGCGGCGCGCCGGTCGAGTTCCGCTCGGCCCAGTCGACGTTTGCAGTCTGCCCTTACTGCCAGAGCACGGTGGTGCGGCAAGGGGACACGCTCGCCCGCATCGGCAAGATGGCCGAGCTGTTCGACGACTTCAGCCCGTTGCAACTGTTCGCTGCCGGCCGCATCCAGGACAAGCCGTTCACGCTCGTCGGGCGCTTGCAGTACAGCCACCCCGGCGGGCGCTGGACCGAGTGGATCGCGCAACTCGACGGCGACCGCACCGGCTCGCTGAGCGAGGACAACGGCGCCTACGTCTTTTCGCTGCCGCTCGCGCTGCAGCAGCCTGCGCCACCGGCGTCCGATCTGCGGGTCGGCGCGACCACCGCCATCAACGGGCAGCGCTACACGGTCGCCTCCAACGAACAGGTTTCGCTGGTGGCCGCGCAGGGCGAGTTGCCGAAGATGCCGGAACTGGGCGACCCGTTCGCGGTGGTCGAGCTGCGCAGCGACACGGGCCTGGTGCTGAGCCTGGACTACGGCAGCACGCCGCCGGCCGCGTCGCTCGGTCGCTCGGTGCAACTCGACGACCTGCAGCTCACCGGTTTGCGCGACGAATCGGCCAAGGACGAAAAAGGCCGCGGCTTCGCCTGCCCCAATTGCGGCGCGCCGGTCACGGTCAATTTCGAGAGCAGCAAGAGCATCACCTGCGGCAGCTGCAACAGCATCATCGACCTCACGCAGGGCATCGGCGGCGAACTCAAGCACGCCGAGCAGGACGAGCCGGTGCGCCCGCTGATCCCGCTCGGCACGCTCGGCCAGTTGCAGGGCGCGTCGTGGCAGGTGGTCGGCTTCCAGCACCGCATGGGCGCGGAACCCGGCGACGACGAGCATTTCGGCTGGGACGAGTACCTGCTGTTCAACAAGAAGCGCGGCTTCAGCTTCCTGGTCGACGCCGAGGACGGCTGGAGCCTGGTCAAGCCGACCACCGGCGCGCCGACGCTGGCCAGCAGCAACGCGACCACCGCCACCTACCTTGGCAAGCGCTACCAGCAGCAGTACGCCTACAACGCCGAGACGACGTATGTCGCCGGCGAGTTCTACTGGAAGGTGGAGCGCGGGCAGAAGACCTTCAACCGCGACTTCGCGGCAGGCAGGTCACTGTTGTCGATGGAACGCTCGGCCAGCGAGTTGACCTGGTCGTCCGGCGACAGGCTCGACAGCGCTGCCGTGGCCGCCGCCTTCAAGCTGGATGCGAAGAAGGAGATGTTCAAGCGCAGCGACGCGGCGCCGCTGAGCGTGGCGTCCGGCATGGGCTGCGGCACCATCATCCTGATCGCGGTGGTGATCATCATCCTGCTGATCATCCTGAGCACTTGCAGCAGCTCGTCGGGCAGCGGCTACCGCAGCTCCGGCGGCTCGTCCGGCGGCTTTTCGAGCGGCGGTGGACACAAATGAATTCTTCTTTTCCGACTGGAGGTTCCCATGGGATTTGAGTACCTGAAACCCGGCGTGATCCTGAGCTCGCTGCTGTTCGCCCTCATCGGTGTCGTGATCTTCTGGGTCTGCTTTCTGATCATCGACAAGATCACGCCCTACGACCTGTGGGGCGAGATCGTCGAAAAGCAGAACGTGGCGCTGGGCCTGGTGGTCGCAGCGATGAGCCTCGGCATCTGCATCATCGTCGCCGCAGCGATCCACTGACGCCGTGAGCGTCGTTGCTTCGCCCGCGCGCGCCGTGGGCGCGCGGCCGGTCGAGGTCGCGCTGCTGGCCAGCGTGTTCGTCATCGCCGCCTGCGGGCTGGTGTACGAACTGACCGCGGCGGCGCTGAGTTCCTACCTGCTGGGCGACTCGGTGCTGCAGTTCAGCACCATCATCGGCACCTATCTTTTCGCCATGGGCGTGGGCTCGTGGCTGTCGCGCTATTTCGAGCGCCAGTTGCCTGCGCACTTCCTGCGCATCGAATTGCTGGTGGCGCTCATCGGCGGGGCGCTGCCGGCCGTCCTGTTCATCGCCAACGCCTGGGTGCCGGGCGCGTTCCGCCTGCTGCTGTACGGCCTGGTGATGGTGGTCGGCACGCTGGTCGGACTGGAGATTCCGCTGGTCATGCGCATCCTCAAGCGCGATGTGCAGCTCAAGGACCTGGTGTCGCAGGTGCTCACCTTCGACTACCTGGGCGCGTTGGCGGTGTCGATCGCGTTCCCGCTCCTGCTGGTACCGCAACTCGGCATGATCCGCACCGGCCTGCTGTTCGGCTTCATGAACGCGGCGGTGGCGCTCTGGGCGCTCTGGCTGTTCCGCCACGAGCTGCGCAGGGTGGGCGCGCATGCGCTGGCCTGCCTCTTCACGCTGGGCCTGATCGGCGCGGCGTTCGTGGGCGCGGACAGCATCACCACGGTGGCCGAAGACAAGTTCTACCAGGACCGCATCGTGTTCAGCGCGAGCTCGCCGTACCAGCGCATCGTCGTCACGCGCGGACATCTCGGTCATCGGCTGTTCCTCAACGGCAACCTGCAGTTCGCCGAGCGCGACGAGTACCGTTATCACGAAGCGCTGGTGCATCCGGTGATGGCCGCGCACGGTGCGCCGAAAAAGGTCGCGGTGCTCGGCGGCGGCGACGGCATGGCGGTGCGCGAAGTGCTGAAATATCCGTCGCTCGAACAGGTCACGCTGGTCGAACTCGACCCGAACATGACGACGCTGTTCGGCACGCACGAAACACTGTCGGCACTCAACGGCGGCGCGCTGAAGTCGCCGAAGCTGAAGATCGTCAACACCGATGCGTTCCAGTGGCTCCAGCAGGGCACGGATGTGTTCGATGTGATCGTGGTCGACTTTCCGGACCCGACCAATTTCGCGATCGGCAAGCTCTACACCAACGCCTTCTACGCGCTGCTCGAGAAGCGGCTGTCGGCCAGCGGCTACGCGGTGATCCAGACCACCTCGCCGCTGGTGGCGCGCAAGAGCTTCTGGACGGTCGCGGCCACGATCGAATCGGTCGGGCTGATCGCCACCCCGTATCACGCGCACGTTCCGAGCTTTGGCGAGTGGGGCTTCATCATCGCGAGCCGGCGGCCCTGGCGGCAGCCCGAGGCCCTGCCCGACGGCCTTCGCTTCCTGACGGCGCAGACCTTGCCGCTGCTGTTCGATTTTCCGAAGGACATGGCGCGCGTGCCGGCCGAGATCAACCGTCTGTCGAACCAGATCCTCGTGACGACTTACGAGCACGAATGGGGCAAGGTCGTGGGCCATTGAAACGGCGTGAGTTCATCGGTGCGACGTTCGGCAGCTTGGCCATGGGCGGCTGCGAGGCGCCGTCGCCCGCCATCGAAGGCGGGTTCACAGGCATCGACATCGCGCGCGGCCATGCGCTGCGTGACGGTGCGTGGTCCGCGGCGGCGCCGTCGCGAACGCATCGCACGCGCGTCGTGATCGCCGGCGGCGGCATCGCCGGGCTGGCCGCGGCGCGCGCGCTGCGGCAGTCGGGCGTCGAAGACTTCGCGCTGCTCGAACTCGAAGACGCGGCGGGCGGCAACAGCCGTGGCGGCATGGTCGGTGGCATCGCCTGCCCGCTCGGCGCGCACTACCTGCCTGTCCCCGGCGACGACGCGCCCGAAGTACAGGATCTGCTCGAGGAGTTCGGCCTGCGCCGACGCGTGGCCGGGCGCTGGCAGTACGACGAGCGCCACCTCTGCCACAGCCCGCAGGAGCGCATCTTCTTCGAGGGCGAATGGCACGAGGGCCTGCTGCCCGTGCAGGGCGTCGGCGCGACAGCGCTGGCCCAATACCGGCTGTTCGCGCAGCGTGTCGATGCGCTGCAGGCCGAAGCGCGCTTCGTGATCCCGACCCTGCATGCGCCACTGACGCCTGCGCTGCTGGCGCTCGACGCCGTCCCCTTCGCTGCCTGGCTGGACCGCGAGGGCTTCGACGAACCGCACCTGCGCTGGTACCTCGACTATTGCTGCCGTGACGACTACGGCGCCGACGCCACGCAGGTCTCCGCCTGGGCCGGCATCCACTACTTCGCGAGCCGCCACGGTTTCCATGAGCCCGGCGATGGCAACGACGAACGCGACGCCGTGCTGACCTGGCCCGAAGGCAACGGCTGGCTCGCGAACCGTCTCGCGCAGCCGCTCGGCGACCGGTTGAAGGGCGGGCACGTGATCGTGCGCATCGCTCAGACGCGCGACGGTGTCAAGGTCGACGGCTGGGACATGGCATCGAAGACGCTGGTGCGCTGGCAGGCAGAGCGTTGCATCGTGGCCCTGCCTGTGTTCGTCGCCGCGCGCGTGGTCGAGAGCCCGCCCGAGGTACTGCGCCACGCAACGGCGCATGTCAGGTACGCGCCCTGGCTCGTCGCCAATGTGCACCTGCGCGCACCGCTGGCCGACCGCGCCGGCGCCGCACCGAGCTGGGACAACGTGGTCTACGGCACGCGCGGTCTCGGTTATGTGGATGCGCGTCACCAGTCGCTCGACCCGACGCCCGGCCCGACCGTGCTGACCTGGTATCGCCCGCTCGGCGCGAGCCGCTACGACACGGGCGACGGCCGGCGCATGTTGCTGGAGCGCCCGTGGAGCGGCTGGCGTGATGAGCTGCTGGCCGAGTTGTCGGTGCCGCATGCCGACCTGGCGACGTTGGCCACCCGCATCGACATCACACGCTACGGCCATGCAATGGCGATGCCGACCCCGGGCCTGCTTGCCCGACTCGGCGCGCAGCGAACGCCTGTCAGCGGGCGGCTGGCGTTCGCGCATGCGGACTGGTCGGGATATTCGATCTTCGAGGAGTCGTTCACGCGCGGGCACCTGGCCGGGCGCTATGCCTGAAGAAAGGCCCTGATCGCCGCGGCGTGTGCGCCGACGCTGTGATCCGAGTACCAGTCGAACGCGGCGCGCGAAATGGCCCGCACCTGCTGCGGCGGCACGGGCGCTTGCGGCATGCCCGCGAGGTAGTGCGTGCCGGCCTGCAGGCCGTCGTGGGCGCCGTACGCACCCGACCACAGCAGCACCGGCGCCAGGCCGTGCGCGCAGTACGCGGCGAACACGGAGCTCTTGGCCACGAACCCGGGCGGATAGCGCACCACCCCGAACATGGACCGGCCCATCAGCTCGTGAATGGCCTCCGACGGCAGGCGTCCGTGAAGGTGCACACGATGTGCTTTCAGTGTTGCGGCCACTTCGGGATCGCGGATTGGCGCGCCGATGTCGTGGATCTCGCATTGCGCCTGCGCAGCCCAGCGGAACAGCGCGTCGCCCCCCACGCGGTACGTCTCGGCGCGCAGGTGCTCGCTGCCGAAGTTGATGATTCGGCGTTCGCGCGCTGCAGCGTCCGGCAGGACCTCCGGCTCGCCGACGGTGGAGAACACCGGGAGCCGCCGGTGCGGCGCCGCACCCGCCACGGGCTGGAGCCGTTGGACCGTGTCCTGGATGTTGGTCAGCCAATAGTCGCTGTTTCGTGCGAGCTGGAATGCGACGTACTTCTGCAGCGGCGCAACCCAGAAAGCAGACGAGGTGACCGGCTCTCCGGACGTGTAGGCCTCGTGGAAGAAAACACCGAAGGTGCGCATGCGTGCGCGCTCGCGCCGCACCCACGCCAACAGGTGCAGCGGCGCACCGTAGCGCGCGTAGCCATAGCCGCTGTACTGCAGCAGCACCGAGGTGCCCGGTTCGACCGCAAGGCCGGGCTCGAAGACTTCCACGCGCGCGTCGGCGCCCAGGCGCGCGGCCAGCGTGTCGGCGAAGTCCCGCACGCCGCCGCGCTGCGGATCCACCAGGATCAGGAGCGGCCCGATGGCGTCGGCCATCATGCCCGCATCAGCGCTTCGATCTCGTCCGCCTTGACAGGCACGCCGCGGGAGATCAGTTCGCAGCCGGTGGGCGTGACGATCGCGTCGTCCTCGATCCGGATGCCGATGTTGTGGAACTGCTCCGGCACGCCTTCGCCGGGCCGCACATAGATGCCGGGCTCGATGGTCAGGACCATGCCCGGCTGCAGGATGCGGCTGGGCCGGTTCTTGATGATCTCGTTGGACAGCGGGTCCTTGCGTTCGCTCACCTCGCCGACCTGCGTCGGCTCGACGTAGCTGCCGCAGTCGTGCACGTCCATGCCGAGCCAGTGACCGGTGCGGTGCATGTAGAACGGGAAGTAGGCGCGCTGTTCGATCACGTCGTCCACGCTGCCGACCTTGTCGGCGTCCAGCAGGCCGACGTCGAGCATGCCCTGCGCCAGCACGCGCACGGTGGCGTCGTGCGGGTCGTTGAAGCGTGCGCCCGAGCGGGTGGCGGCCACGGCCGCGTCCTGACTCGCCAGCACCAGGTCGTACAGCTCGCGCTGCGGCCCGGTGAACCTGCCGTTGGCGGGGAAGGTGCGCGTGATGTCGCTGGCATAGCCGTCGAGTTCGCAGCCTGCGTCGATCAGCACCAGTTCGCCGTCGCGCACCGGGGCGGCGTCGGCGCGGTAGTGCAGCACGCAGGCGTTGGCGCCCGCCGCCACGATGGAGCCGTAGGCCGGGTACTGCGAACCGCCCAGGCGGAACTCGTGCAGGAGCTCGGCGTCCAGGTGGTACTCGCGCACCTCGCGGCCCTCGCGCAGCATGCGGGCGCTCAGTTGCATGGCGCGAACGTGGCCGCGCGCGCTGATCTGCGCGGCGCGTCGCATCACGTCCTGTTCGTGCGCGTCCTTGATCAGGCGCATCTCGTCCATCGGGCCGCACAGGTCGCGCTGCTCGTCGGGACAGAGCGCGCCGTAGCGCACGCGCGCCCGCACCGACGACAGCCAGCCATCGATGCGCGACTCCAGACCCTTGTGGGTGGCGAACGGGTACCAGACCGTGGCGCGGTTCTCCAGCAACCGGGGCAACTGGCTGTCGAGCGCGTCGATCGCGAAGGCCTGGTCGACCGCCAGCGCCGCCGGCGCGGCATCGGGGCCGAGGCGGTAGCCGTCCCAGATCTCGCGTTCCGGGTCCTTGGGCGCGCAGAAAAGCGTGCTCTGGCCATCACCCGACAAGACCAGCCACGCATTGGGCTCGGTGAAGCCGGTCAGGTAATAAAAGTAACTGTCGTGGCGGAAAAGAAAGTCGCTGTCGCGGTTGCGGCCGTGCTCGGCCGCGGTGGGAATGACGGCGATCCCGTCACGGCCCAGTTGCGCCGCGAGGCGGCTGCGGCGCCCTGCATAGAGGTTGGAAGTCATTTCCGGACGATGCCACAGCTTTGTAACAAGCGCTTGTTGCGTCGCAGCACATCCGGAAAGGATTTGAAAGAAACATTGCCGCGGCACGGTGCATGCATGTAAAAAGCCGCCAAGTCAATCAGAGGATGAGCACATTGAAAGTCATACAAGTAGCGGCGCTGTCGCTCGTTGCGGCCATGGCGCTGGCAGGTTGTGGAGGGGGAGGTGGCGGCGGAGGCGGCGGTGGTTTCGCAGGGCTGGGTGCGACCGGCGCTGCCGCCGCTGCGGCAGCGGCCACGCCCACGCCCGCAGCGACCACGCCCGCCGCAGCACCGAGCGCCCCCGCAGCGGGCGGCGGAACCCCTTCACCGCTTCCGGCACCGGCCAACGACGTGGTCCCGACCGGGACTGTCACGGTCGACGCAGCCTCGTACCGGGCGACCGCGTCGATCATGGGAAAGGCGGGCGGCCTGGCCTATCGCTACGGGCCGAGTTCGGCTGAGTACGGCACGACGGGCAATGCCGGCATCCCGAGCTACTACAAGCGCGCCGATACGGCGTTCGTGTCCGACCGCGACGGGGGAATCCGGCCGTGCTATCCGCCCTACTGCGGCACCTGGCAGGTGGGCAGGTACGACAACGACACGAATCCCGGTGGCTTCTCCTCCAACTGGGGCCATATCGCTTTCACGCCGGACAGCCCGACGCAGCGCATCGGCGTCAGCGACCTGGCCATTTCCTCGGTCAGCAACAACGCGTTCTCGCAGAAGCCGGAACTGAGCTGGACGCTCGGTGGCGGTGGGCTGGACGAGTTCCTTGCGGTCAAGGTGAGGGACGAAGGCAAGGACGCGTCCAACCCCGTCGCCATCGCGCGTTGCTACCGCCCGGGCTGGTGCATGAGCAGCGTGATGGTTTTTCAAAGCGGCCTGGTGGCCATTGCGGGAAGCAATACCGCGCAGAACTACGCGTCGGCTCAGCTGGCTGCCGGCAAGGTGCCTACCGCGGTGGCTGTGAGCAGTGGCGGCGAGTTTGCGTTCATCACGGTGTGGGACACGACCAATCTTCGCGGCGAAGTGGCCGTCGTGGCACTCGCGGGCATCTGCGGGTTTTGTTCGATCAGCAATCCCGGCCAGTACGACTACTGGGGCGAGTGGAGCGGGCTCTACCCCGGGCTGCCCAACATGGGCAATGTCGGCTACATGAAGGTTCTGGGCTACGCGCCGCTGCCAGCGGAAATGAAGGCGCCGACCGAGATCTCGGTGACCACCGGCGTCAACCGCAGCGCCTATCTGAACGAGAACGGTAACGAGAAGGCCTTCAACCTGCCGCTGAACAATGCCGCCAATCGGGCCACCTTCGCGCCCGGCGGCAGGAACTTCGATCGCTATGCCAAGGCCGGCATCGCCGTCGTGATTTCGAAATCGGAGCAAAGGGTCGCCTTCGTCGATCTGAAGCCCCTGTTCCAGTACTACCAGAGCATGTACTTCGGCACGTCGTCCGATTTCAACGTGACGACCGCCATTGGCAGTGGCGACAGCCAGTGGCCGCGCACATTTGCAAGTGCGCCGCAGCAGACCCCGACGGTGATCAAGACGGTCAATCTCGCCAGCCGGCCGACGGCGGTCAAGGCGTACCTGTGGGGTGCCAACAAGCGCGCCTGGGTCGGAACGCAGGACGGGCAGCTCCACATCTTCAATCTCGGCGACTATCCGACCGCGGGTGCCGCATCCGCCGCGAGCATCGTGGAAGTGGGAAGCGTGGCTGTCGGGCGCAATCCCACCAGCATCGCCTATCCGAAGGAAAAGTCCCGCTATCCGGACATCACGAACGAGGTGATCGTGACGTCGCGTGGCGATCGCAAGATCGACTGGGTGCGCTTCTCCGGCACAGGAGGCTCGATCGTGCGCACCCTGCAGGACCAGCGGATGCAGGACCCGGTTGCCGCGGAGGACACGGAGAACAACGGCACGGATTCGGCCGTGCTCTCGGTGGCCGACTTCAACGGCAAGCAGTTGCACAACTACCGGTATGGCCCGGTGATCATGTACAGCTATTCCATCAGTTGCCAACCTCCGAACGGCTGTGGCATGGGGGCTTCCGGCACCGACCCGTTCGAATACGGCGGCAGCTTCACCTTCCCCGGCACGCCATTCCAGGTCACCGGCGCGAACGTGCCCTGAGGTTCAGCCGCGGTTTTCGTTGAGCTGCGCCAGCCGTTCCGGCGTGCCGACGTCGGTCCAGGCACCGCGGTAGAGCTCGGCGCTGACACGGCCTGCCGCGATGGCCGCGCGCAGCAACGGCGCCAGCGGCAGCCGGACGCCCTGCGGATTGCCGGCGGGAATGTCGCACCAGGGCTGCGCGAACAGCGCGGCACGGTACAGCCCGATGGTCGAGAAGGTGTGGCGCCGATCTGCCTCGTTCAGTGCCAGACCGTCGGGCGTCATGCCGAAATCGCCGCGCGGGTTGTGTGACGGGTTCGGCACCAGCCACAGGTGTCCGAGCCGGTCGTCCGCGGCGAACCGGTCGACGGCATCCTGCGTGAACCGGAAATCCGGCGCGAACACGTCGCCCGCCACCACCCAGAAAATCCCGCCGAGCTGCGGCAGCGCCCGCACGATGCCGCCGGCCGTCTCCAGGGCACCGCCGAAGTCGCGGCCCTCGTGGGAGAAGAAAACCGAGGGCGCCTCGAAGCGATCGGAGATCTGCTCCCCCAGCCAGGCGGTGTTGACCACGAACTCGGTGAACCCCCCCGCCGCCAGTGCTTCCATCGGCCATTGCATCAGCGGCTTGCCGCGCACCTCCAGCAGAGGCTTGGGCGTCGTGTCGGTCAGCGGCCGCATGCGCTCGCCGCGGCCTGCGGCGAGGACCATGGCCTTGACCGTCACGCGCCCACCACGTCTTTCACGCTGCCGCGGACGATCGCATGTCGCTCGACGTGGCCGGGCTGGAACAGCGCCAGCAGCGCCGTCATCAGTGCCTGCGCCCTGTCCGAATGGTCGCCACCGAAGTTGCAGACGTACACGTCCAGCGTCGCGGCCCGCTGCTCGGGCCAGGTGTGGATGCACAGGTGCGACTCGGCCAGCAGCACCGTGGCGGTCACGCCGCCCGGGCCCTGCGGCGTGGCCGGAAAGGTGTGGAAAAGCCGGCCCACGGACTGCAGGCCTGTGGCTTCGACCGCTTCGACGCACGCCGCGCCCAGCGCCTCGGCATCGAGCAGCCAATGCGGTGCGCACTGGCAGTCGTGAAGGTCGGCGGTGAGGTGCAGCCCGTGCATGGAAGGCACTCTAGCAAAGGACAAACCGGCGGCCCGCAGCGCGCGCCCCCTCACTCGCTAAAATCGATGGCTCCCCCCAACATTCCCCCTCCTCGAAAGCCCTCCCAAATGGCCAACCAAGCCTTGATGGCCAACGCGATCCGCGCGTTGGCAATGGACGCCGTCCAAGCCGCGAACTCGGGACATCCGGGCGCGCCGATGGGCATGGCCGACATGGCAGTGGCCTTGTGGGGCGATCACCTGCAGTTCAACCCGGCCAATCCGCGCTGGGCCAACCGCGACCGCTTCATCCTGTCGAACGGCCACGCATCGATGCTGCTGTATGCGGTGCTGCACCTCACGGGTTACGACCTGCCGATGAGCGAGATCCGGAACTTCCGGCAGCTGCACAGCAAGACCCCGGGCCACCCCGAGATCGACGTCACGCCGGGCGTCGAAACCACCACCGGCCCGCTCGGCCAGGGCATCACCAACGCGGTCGGGTTCGCACTCGCCGAGAAGCTGCTGGCGGCCGAGTTCAACCGCAAGGGCCACGAGATCGTCGATCACCACACCTACGCCTTCCTCGGCGACGGCTGCATGATGGAAGGCATCAGCCATGAAGCGGCCGGCCTGGCCGGCGCCTGGCGTCTCGGCAAGCTGATCGCGCTGTACGACGACAACGGCATCAGCATCGACGGCCAGGTCAAGCCCTGGTTCATCGACAACACCAAGGAGCGTTTCGAAGCCCATGGCTGGAACGTGATCGGCCCGATCGACGGCAACGACGCGAAGGACGTGTCCAGGGCCATCGGCAAGGCGAAGAAGAACGACGACGAAAAGCCCACGCTCATCATCTGCAGGACCGTGATCGGCAAGGGCAGCCCGAACCGCGCCGGCACTGCCAAGGCGCACGGCGAGGCGCTGGGCACCGAAGAAATCAAGCTCACGCGCGAAGCCATCGGCTGGCCGTATCCTGCCTTCGAGGTCCCGGCCGAGGTGTACGCCGACTGGGACGGCAAGGCGCGCGGTGCCGAGGAAGAAGCGGCCTGGAACGCACGCTTCGACGAGTACGCAAGGGCCTACCCCGAGCTGGCTGCCGAGTTCACGCGCCGAATGGCCGGCGAGCTGCCGAAGGATTTCCACCAGGTCGCGCTCGACGCGGTCGTGTCGGCCCACAGCAAGGCCGAGACCGTCGCGTCGCGCAAGGCTTCGCAGATCGCGCTGGAGTTCTTCACCGCGGGCCTGCCCGAGATGCTCGGCGGCAGCGCCGACCTCACGGGCTCCAATCTCACCAACACCAAGAGCACGCCCGCGCTGCGCTTCGACCCCAAGACCGGCGCCGTGGTGCTCGGCGCGCCGGTCGAAACGGCGAAGCAGGGTGCGGAGGATGAAGCCAAGCCCGACAGCACGGCAAGCAACGTCGAGCCCCCGCACATCATCGGCCGCCACATCAACTACGGCGTGCGCGAGTTCGGCATGGCCGCGGTCATGAACGGCGTCGCGCTGCATGGCGGCTACATCCCCTACGGCGGCACCTTCCTCACCTTCAGCGACTACAGCCGCAACGCCATCCGCATGGCCGCGCTGATGAAGCACCGCGTGATCCACGTCTTCACGCACGACTCGATCGGCCTCGGCGAAGACGGCCCGACCCACCAGTCGATCGAGCATGCGGCCTCGCTGCGGCTGATCCCGAACCTGGACGTCTGGCGCCCGGGCGACACGGCCGAGACGGCCGTGGCCTGGGCCTGTGCGCTGCAGAACGCCGGCCGTCCGAGCGCGTTGCTGCTGTCGCGCCAGAACATCGCCTATGCCCCCAAGAGCGACTTGGCCGACGTCAGCAAGGGCGCCTACGTGCTGAGCGAACCGGCCGCCGTCGGATTCAAGAAGAAGAAGAAGCCGCAGGCGGTGCTGATCGCGACCGGCTCCGAAGTGCAGCTGGCCATGGCCGCCCAGAAGTTGCTGGCCGAACGGAAGATCGCGGTGCGCGTTGTCTCCATGCCTTCGACCAGCGTGTTCGATCGGCAGACTGCCGCCTACAAGACCAGCGTGCTGCCGGCCGGCGTGCCGCGCATCGCGGTCGAGATGGGTGTGACCGACGGCTGGTGGAAATACGGCTGTGCTGCCGTGGTCGGCATCGACACCTTCGGCGAATCGGCGCCCGCGCCGGCCCTTTTCAAACACTTCGGCTTCACGCCCGAGAACGTGGCCGACACCGTGCGTGCCGCCCTTTCGAAGTAACCCGTTTTCAAGCAACCATCCAGGAGCAAATCAGTGGCTATCAAGATCGGTATCAACGGCTTCGGCCGTATCGGGCGCATGGTGTTTCGTGCCGCCGTTCAGAACTTCAAGGAAATCGAGGTGGTCGGCATCAACGACCTGCTCGAGCCTGAATACCTGGCCTACATGCTCCAGTACGACTCGGTGCACGGCCGCTTCAAGGGCGAGGTCGCGGTCGAGGGAAACACGCTCATCGTCAACGGCAAGAAGATCCGCCTGACGCAGGAACGCGACCCGGCCAACCTCAAGTGGGGCGACGTCGGCGCCGACGTGGTGGTCGAGGCCACCGGCCTGTTCCTCACCAAGGAAACCGGCCAGAAGCACATCGACGCGGGCGCGAAGAAGGTCGTGATGTCGGCACCCAGCAAGGACGACACGCCGATGTTCGTCTACGGCGTCAACGACAGCACCTACAAGGGCGAGGCCATCATCAGCAACGCCAGCTGCACCACCAATTGCCTGGCCCCGGTGGCCAAGGTGCTGCACGACAAGTGGGGCATCAAGCGCGGCCTGATGACCACCGTGCACGCCACCACGGCGACGCAGAAGACCGTCGACGGCCCGAGCAACAAGGACTGGCGCGGCGGCCGCGGCATCCTGGAAAACATCATTCCGTCGAGCACCGGCGCTGCCAAGGCCGTCGGCGTGGTGATCCCGTCGCTCAACAAGAAACTCACGGGCATGAGCTTCCGCGTGCCGACCTCCGACGTGTCGGTGGTCGACCTCGTGGTCGAGCTCGAGAAGTCGGCCACCTATGCCGAAATTTGCGCCGAAATGAAGGCCCAGTCCGAAGGCGCGCTCAAGGGCGTGCTGGGCTACACCGAGGACAAGGTCGTCTCGACCGACTTCCGCGGCGAGCCGCGCACGTCGGTGTTCGACGCCGAAGCCGGCATCGCACTCGATGGCACCTTCGTCAAGGTCGTGAGCTGGTACGACAACGAATGGGGCTACTCGAACAAGGTGCTCGAGATGGTGCGGGTCGTGGCGAAGTAACGCTCGCCAAGGCAGTGTCCGGAAAAAAGCGCGCCTGAGGGCGCGCTTTCAGTTTGTGGCGCGTCTCAGGGTCGAGGCTTGCGCCTCGCCATGGCCGCAGGCGGCTTTGCGGTCTCGGGCGGCCCCAAGTCCGGCAGCGGCCTGCGTGCGATCTCCGCCGCCCGCTCGAACGGCACGCCGAGGCCGCGCAACACCATGGTCGCCACCGCGATGTCGTGGTCGGGCGGCGCAGCGCCGGTGGCGATATCGCGCATCGCCTGATTGCCGGCGCCCATCAGCAGGTTCATGGCAGCGGCTTCGCTCGGCACTCGGAAATCCTTTTGCGCGATGCCCAGCTTCAGGTCCTCGTAGGCGAACACCGCCACGTGCGTCATGAGGGACGGTTCCGTGGCGGCGATGTCGAGAATCAGCAGCGCCCAGGCCGGGCTTTCCCTGGCAAGCCAGGCATACCGGCGCTGCCCGATCGCCATGCGCTGCGCAGCGCGCTCGATGCCGCGCTGGCTGTCGTTGATGCGCTTGCACAGCGTCTCTGCGATCCACACGCCAACGGCACCGACGATGGTCTCCTTGGTGTCGAAATGGTTGTAGACCGTGCCGGACGTCATGCCGGCCGCCTGCGCGATCTCCTGGATCGTGGCGCCGGCCACGCCGCGTGCGGAAAACACCTGCACCGCCGCCAGCAGCAACTGGCGCCGCGTCCGTTCCCGCTTCCCGAGCCCGGGTGCCTGCGCCGCCAGTGCCTGGCCAAGCGGCATAGGCAATGCGGCGATTGACAGGCCTTCAAAATTGCTCATACCATTCAATTTTCAACACATAAAACAAATTTGGGCGGACACACCATTTTGGAGAATCATCGCATGTCACCGTCACTTGCTCTTGCCTACCTCGTTTTCGAAGCCTCCGACATCCCCGCCTGGCGCAGCTTCTGCGACGGTGTGCTTGGCCTGCCAGCACCGTCGTCCAATCGTGACGGCAGTCTCGGCTTCCAGATCGACGCCTGTTGCCAGCGCCTGATCGTGCAGCCTGGATCGCGCGACGATGTCGTGGCGTTGGGGTTCGACTGTGGTGATGATGAAGCGCTCGACGCCGTGCTCGTGCGCCTCGAGGCTGCGGGGCAGGCCGTGGCGCCGGGCGACGAAGCATTGCGCGTGGCGCGGCGCGTGCACCGTCTCCACGTGGTGCACGATCCGGACGGCAATCGGGTCGAGCTCTGCGTCGGGCTGGCGGCAGCCGCGCATCCCTTCGTGTCTGCGGCGTTTCCCGACGGTTTTGTGACCGGCGACCTCGGCCTCGGCCACGCGGTGCTGGTATCGCACCAAGTGCCGGCGCTGGAAGCCTTCTACGTTGGCGCGCTCGGCTTCGGTGTCACCGAGCGGCTCGACACGCGTGTCGGCCCGATCCGGTTGTCGGGCGTCTTCATGCATTGCAATCGCCGCCATCACACGCTGGCCCTGTTCGACCTTCCGATGGCCAAGCGCATGCATCACTTCATGCTGCAGGCGCCGGCCGTGCGCGACATCGGTCTGGCCTATGAGCGCGCGCAGCAGCTGAAAGTGCCGATGAGCCTCGACCTCGGCCAGCACCCGGCGCCGGACAGCACGCTCTCGTTCTACGGTGCCACGCCGTCGGGTTTCGATTTCGAGATCGGTGCCGGCACCCAGGAAATCGACCCTTCGCACTGGCGGTCGCGGCAGATGAGCCAGACCAGCAGCTGGGGCCACAAGCCGCGTCTGCGGCTGCAGATGAAGATGGCCACCGGCCTGCTGCGCCAGAAGCTGTCGCGCAAGTCCGGCGCACCTGTGCGCGATCGGGAGTCGGCGTGAACCCCGCCGCGAAAAAGTGGCTGCGGCGCGGCGGCATTTTTCTGCTCGGCCTGGCGGTCGTCCTGTCGGCGGTGATGGGCGCCGGCCTCTACCTTGCCGAGCGCAGGATGAACCGCAAGCTGGACATCGCCGTTCGAGCCGTGCCCCTGCGCGAGCTCACGGACACCGCGGCCATTGCACGCGGGCAATACCTCTACGCGTCGCGCGGCTGCGTCGATTGCCACGGTGCAGGTGGCGGCGGCCGCTCCTTCATCGACGACCCCAATGGCATGCGCGTGGCCGGGCCGCACATCGGCGCGGGAGCGGGCAGCGTCACGGCGCGCTATCAGGCGGCCGACTGGGTGCGCGCGATCAGGCACGGCGTCGACCCGAGCGGTCGGCCCTTGTTGATCATGCCGAGCGAGGACTACAACCGGTTCACCGACGAAGACCTGGGCGCCCTGGTGGCCTACATCCGGTCGATGCCGCCGACCGAAGGCGGCGCAGCAGTGATGAAACTGCCGGTGCCGGTGCGCGCGCTGTATGGCTTCGGGATGATCCAGGATGCCGCCGCAAAGATCGATCACGGCGTGCCGCCGCCGCAGCCCGTCGCGAACGCCGTCACGCGCGAACATGGTGCCTACGTCGCCAACATGTGCCTGGGCTGCCATGGGCCGGCGTTGGCCGGCGGCAGGATCCCGGGCGGCCCGCCCGACTGGCCGCCGGCTTCAAGGCTCGCGCCCGGCGATGGATCGGTGATGGCGCGCTATCCCGATGCCGAGAGCCTCACGCGCATGTTCCGCAGCGGGCGCCGGCCTGACGGCAGTGCCGTGCGGGTCATGCCGTTCGAATCACTCGGCGCGATCAGCGACACCGACATCCAGGCGCTGCATCTCTACCTGCGATCGCTGGCGACCGGTATCAAACCGGTTCCAGCACGTGGATGACGCGGGCCTCGGTCATTTCCTTCGTCTTCGCGCCGTAGGCCGCCATGTGCGGCGCGGCGGCATGCGCCTGCAGGGCGGCGAGGCTTTCCCACTTCTCGACGACGACGAAGGTGTCGGCACCGAAGCTGCCCTTGGAGGGCGGCATGCCGGCGGCGTCGACGGTCGCCGCGTATTCGATGCAGCCTGCTTCGGCCAGCACGGCCGCGCGGTTGGCGGCGAAGAGTTCGAGCATGGCGGCGCGCTGGCCGGCTTTGGCGGTGATGACGGCGACGACGTGGATCATGTGATGGCTCCGGTGGTTTTGTGGGATGCGAGAGCGTTCGAATCTAGCCCATGCGCCTTGCTGCGCCTGTCGCACCCGCGCCGCCGCGCGACGACAAAGCCTTTGGCCTACTTGCGATTTCAGATTTGGCGCATGGAAGGCGACCTGGCACTCCGCGACAGTGGAGTCGTTCCAAGCCTCGCTGTCGCACACCATGAATGCCAAACACCTGTTCGACCTGTGCCGCAAGGCTGCCACCGCCTGGGTGGATGATTTCGCGCCCAGCATGGGCGCGGCGATCTCGTACTACACGATGTTTTCGCTGGCGCCGTTGCTGGTGATCGTGATCGCGATCGCCGGGGCGCTGTTCGGGCGCGAGGCGGTGCAGGGCGAGATCGTCGGCCAGCTCACCGGCCTGATCGGGCGCGAGGGCGCCATTGCCGTGCAGGGCCTGGTGCGAAGTGCCAGCGAACCGGCCAAGGGCCTCGTTGCCGGACTCGTCAGTGTCGGCATCCTGCTGATTGGCGCCACCACCGTGTTCGCCGAATTGCAGAGTGCCCTCGACCGCATCTGGCACGTGCCGGAAAAAGACAAGCCGACCGGGATCTGGGCGCTGCTGCGCGCACGGGTGCTGTCATTCGGGCTGATCCTGGGGCTCGCCTTCCTGCTCATGGTGTCGCTGTCGGTGAGTGCCGTGCTGGCCGCGGTCGGCAGTTGGGCCGGCGGGCTGATGGCGGGGTCGGAGGTGTTGCTGCAGATCCTGAACATCGCCGTCTCGCTGTCGGTCAGCACGCTGCTGTTCGCGATGATCTTCAAGTTCATGCCGACCGTGCCGATCGCCTGGCACGACGTGTGGATCGGTGCGATGGTCACGGCCGTGCTGTTCGAGATCGGCAAGGCGTTGATCGGCCTGTACCTCGGCACCAGCGGCGTGACCGAGTCGTTCGCGGCAGCCGGTTCGCTTGTGGCGGTGCTCGCCTGGGTGTACTACGCGGCGCAGATCTTCCTCCTCGGCGCCGAGTTCACCAAGGTCTATGCCAACGAGCACGGCTCGGTGGCGGGCGCCAGAGCGGTGGCGGCCACCGAAGTCACGGCTGCCGTGGCGGCTGCCGGCACCGATGCACCGCATGTCGCCGCGGCCGCCGCAGCGGGTGCCGATGCGCCGCCCGCGACCCGCGACGACGATGCGCTCGCGCGCACGGAGGCCGTGCAGCGCGAGGTCGACAAGCGGCTGCAGCGGGCCACGAAGGCGCTCACCAAGCAGGTGGTCGTCTTCGCCGCGGCCACGCTGGCCAGCAGCATCCTGTCGCGCTGGCAGAAACGGCAGCGCAAGGCCGCACGGCGTTCTGGTTCAATAGCCCGGTGACCGGCGCGCGATCCTGCTGCGCCGGCCTGTCTGAAAGAGTGCCATGGCCGAATCGCTGCTCCTCACCACTGCCCGCGTTTCGACTTTCGATGGCGACCGGCTGCTGACCGGCGCGAGCGGCTTCTTCTTCGAGCGCGACGAGCGCCTGTTTTTCGTCACCAGCCGGCACGTGCTGGTCGACGCGCCGACCAAGCACGTTCCCAATCGAATCGAGATCGAGCTGCACACCGATGCGGTCGACCTCACGCGCTCGTTCTCCGTGTCGGTGTGGCTGTACGAGGACGGCAAGAGCGCATGGCGGCAGGGCGGCGACATGGGCGGCGAGATCGATGTCGCGGTGATCGAACTGCCGCGGGCGGCGATTCCGGCGACGACCGCCATGTTCTGCTTCACGCCGGCGCATCTGCAGCATTCGCTCGACGAAGTCGAAGTGGGCAGCGTGCTGCTGGTGGTGGGCTTCCCGCTCGGCTTTCACGACGTGGTGCATCACCTGCCGGTGGTGCGCCAGGCTGTCGTGGCATCGTCCTTCGGCATCCGGTTCCAGGGTCAGGGCTTTTTTCTGACGGACGCGAGGACCCACCGGGGCACCAGCGGTGCGCCGGTGGTGATGCGCGTCCCGCTCGGCGGAGGCCCACTGCCGTGGAAGCTGCTCGGCGTGCATTCCTCGCGCATGGACATGCGCACGCGGGACCTTCAGCTCGACGAGTCGCTCGGACTGAACTGCGCCTGGTATGCCGACATCCTCATGACCCTCACGGCCGCGCCGGCGGCGGGGGCTCCTGCGTCCGGTTCGGCGTTACCGCGTCCTTGATCGCCGCCTTCGCCTCGGCGGCTTCCTGCCGGACCTTGGGCGAATTGGCGAAGTCGACCGTCTGGTCGCGCGCCTTCTCCGCCAGGTCCGCCGCCTTTCGGCCGGCAGCCAGGGCCGCATCGCGGGTCTTCGCGGCAGCGGCATCCACGTCCGTGCGTGTCACTTCGTCGCCAGCGCGATCGGTGCAGGCCGGCAGCGCCAGCACGGCGCCGCCGGCCAGGATCGTCACGGACATCAGGCGTGCAACACGCAGGGACAAGGAGGTGGCTTGCGTCATGCCCGAAGCTTGCGGCGGGGCACCGCCATTTGCAAAACCTCTTCGCCGCGAAGCCTTGTAGGACGCTGCAGCGGCCATGCCGGCGACGAACGTCGGTCTTCGGCGGGACTTTGATTGCCGGCCTGCCGGTCGGTCGGGCGCTCGCTCAGTAGTGCGGCGGCAATTCGTCGCGCAGGTTGCGCGTGCCGCCGCTGGTGGCGTCGGCGCCTTGCTGGCGAAGCTGCACCACCTCCTCCACCAGCCGGGCGATCTGTTGCTGCTGCCGGTAGATCGTCAGGTTGAGCTGGTCGAGCAGGTCTTCGGTGTAGCTCGCCTTGATCTCGAGTTCGTCGAGGCGGCGCGCCACGTCGTGCGGTTGTTCCATCCGGCTATTGTGCGGCCGGCCTCGGCGTGGGCTTCTCCTCGCGTCCGTCCGGATGCCGCGCGAAGCGCCCCGGGTCGCGCCCGTGCACCGGCGCGTCGTCGGCCCAGGGCCAGCCGCCGAACTGGGTGCGGCGGTAATCCTGCAGGGTCTGCGCGATTTCGGCCTGCGTGTTCATCACGAACGGACCGTACTGCACCACCGGTTCGCCGATCGGACGGCCCTGCAGCACCAGGAACTCGGCGACCGCGTCGTTGCCGTTGACCAGCTCGACGGCCTGCGCCGCACGCAATTCGATCATCGCGTGCTGCCGCACGCCCTCGCCCGCCACGGCGACGGTGCTGCCCTTGAAAAAGTAAAGGGTGCGGCGCGTGCCCTCGCCGGTGGCGGGCGGCAGCGTCCAGCGGGCGCCCGGCGCCATGTGGATCGTCCAGATCGCGAGGTCGGCGTCGGGCTGCGCGGCCCACGAGTCCGGCGGCGGCGCCAGCGGGCCGCCTTCGCGGGGCGCACCGTCCACCGGGCCGATGCGACCCGCGACGCTCGACACCTCGGTCGTGCGGCCCTCGGCATCGGTGGCCGTGAAGTGCGGAATGTCCTCGGACCAGAACATGGTGAAGTGCGGCGCCACCATCTTGTTGCGCGCCGGCAGGTTCAGCCAGATCTGGAACAGCTCCAGCGGATTCGGCGCCGCGGCGTCGAGCAGCGGGAACATCTCGGCATGCACGATGCCCTTGCCGGCGGTGAGCCACTGCACATCCCCGCCGCCGAAGCGCGCGGCCGCGCCGAGCGAGTCGGAGTGGTCGATCAGGCCGCGCCGCACCACGGTCACGGTTTCGAAGCCGCGGTGCGGGTGTCCCGGAAAGCCCGGCACCGGGTTGCCGTGGTACATGCTGAAGCCGTCCTTGCGGCTGAAGTCGGAGCCGATCTGGCGCCCGGCCAGCATGGCCTCGTCGACCGCCATCTCGCCGTTGCCCTGCGGATAGGCGTCGTCGTGGTAGGCGCAGAACAGGAACGGATCGATCGTCTCCCACGGAAAGCCGAGGGGCTTGATCTGGACGATGGGGCTGGCGGCGGTCGTGGGCACGGCGATCTCCTGTTTGTGAATGATGAGCATATGGGGGCGCCCACCCCGGCGCCAAAGGGGTCGGCGCAGGACGCAGCGACCCGTCAGCGGAACAATGGGCGATGGAAATCGAATTCAAGTTCAGCATCCCGTCCGACCGGCTCGCCGCGGTGGAGGCCGCCGTGCGACGCGGCGCCGTCACCCGGACCCGGCTGCAGGCGCGCTATTTCGACACGCCCGAGCGCGCCCTGGCCATGCAGGGCGTGGTGCTGCGGCTGCGCAAGGAAGGCCGGCGCTGGGTGCAGACCGTCAAGGCCGTTGGCGAAGGCCCGCTGCAGCGCGAGGAGCATGAAGTCGACCTCGGTGTCGCGCGGGCCGGCGTGGTGCCGCAGCCGGAGGTGCAGCGCCATGCGGGCTCGCCGGCCGGCGAGCGCCTGGCCGCGCTGCTCGCTGCCGCGCAGGGGCCGCTCGCCGAAACCTACGGTACCGACATCTGGCGGCTGAAGCGCGATGTGCGCGTGGCCGGCGGCACCGTGGTCGAACTCGCACTCGACCTCGGCAAGGTCGTGGCGCATGCCGGCACGCCGCAGGCCTGCGAATCGGCCGTGTGCGAGCTCGAACTCGAACTCAAGCAGGGGCCGGTGGCCGGGCTGGTGGCGCTCGCGCAGCGTTGGGCGGGCCAGCATGGGCTGTGGTTCAGCACCGTCTCCAAGGCCACGCGCGGCGAGCGCCTGCTGGCGGGCGCCAACACGGTGCCCGCCGTCAAGGCCGAGGCGCCGCGTCTCGGCGCGCAGGACGCACCGCCGGACGGCCGCGCGCTGCAGCGCGCCATCGTCGCCAACTGCCTCGCGCAGATCCTGCCGAATGCGAGCGAGATCGCGGACGGCAGCGAAGACGAAGAGCAGGTCCACCAGTTGCGCATCGGCATCCGGCGCCTGCGCACCGCGTTGCGCGAGCTCGACGCGCTCGACCCCTCGGCGTTCGACGGCGCGGCATGGGAGCCGCCGCTGGTCGACGCCTTTCGCGCCCTCGGCGCCTTGCGCGACCGGGCCCAGGTGGTGGAACGCATGGCGCCCGTGCTGCGCGATGCCGGTGCGCCGCCGATCGTGTTGCCGCCCGAAGCGGCTTCCGTTCGCCCGGCCAGCGCCGTCGTGCGCGATGCGGCGTTCCAGGCAGCGCTGGTGGCGCTGATCGGCTTCACCGCGGCCGAAGCGCCTGTCGACCAGGCTGCCGCGCTCGGTCCCAAGGCCGCGCGCCGCCTGTTGCGGCGGAGGCTCGAGCGGTTGCACACGAAGACCCTGCGCGATGGCGAGCGCTTCGAGAGCCTGCCGACCGAGCGCCAGCACCAGGTGCGCAAGCGGCTCAAGCGGTTGCGCTATCTGGCCGAGTTCGTGGCGCCCCTGTTCGATGCCGACCGCGCCGCGCGCTATCTCGACCGGCTGCGGCCCGCGCAGGACGCTCTCGGCGATTTCAACGACGAAGCGGTGGCGAACGCGCTGTACCGCGAGGCAGCCGCGCACGACGCGGGCGCCTGGTTCGCGGTGGGCTGGTTCACGGCGCGCCACCCCGCCGGCGCACGGGCCTGCCGCAAGGCGCTGCAGAAGATCGACGCAGCGCCACGCTTCTGGCGCAAGAGCGACTGAAGCTGCGGCTTTCGTCGGCCCGTCACATGTCGCCGCCACACTGCGGCGCATGCACCGTGGCGAACGCTTCAACAGTGCCACCCATGCGGCCGGGCTGTTGCTCGCGCTGGGCGGTGCGGCGCTGTTGCTCGCCAAGGCGCTGCCGCAAGGCGATCCGGCGCGCACGGCCGGCGCCATGGTGTTCGCGCTCTCGATGGTGGCGCTGTACGGCGCCTCGACCCTGTTCCACAGCACACGTGGGGCGGCCAGGCTGTTCTGGCAGCGTGCCGACCACTGCGCGATCTACCTGCTGATCGCCGGGACCTACACCCCGTTCGCGCTGGTCACGCTGCAAGGTCCGTGGGGTTGGGCGCTGCTCGCCGCGATCTGGAGCGCTGCAGGGTTCGGCATCCGGCGCGAGCTGCGAACCGGCGAGGCCGCCACGCCGTCGCTGCGGCTCTACATCGGCATGGGCTGGCTCGGCGTGCTGGCGGCGGCGCCGCTGGCCGTGCGGCTCGGTGGTGGTGGCCTGGCGTGGCTGCTGGCCGGTGCCGTTCTTTACACCGCCGGTACCGTGTTCTATCGGAACTCGCGGGGCTGGGCGCATTCACACGGCCTCTGGCACCTGTTCGTGCTGGGCGGCACGGTTTGCCACTTCGTCTGTGTGGCCGCATTCGTGATCTGAAGCGTGCTGTCGGTTACACAGTTAACAATTGTGTGACCTAGTAGCGCGAGGGCGTGCCCGTGAGCCACGAAGGCCTTCGCGCAGCGCACTTCCCCATGCAAACTGGTATCACTTGAACTCGGGAGCACCGCTGTTGCGGTACGCAAATTCAGCTATGTATACGGAAGACCTCAAATCGATCGAGCATGCGCGACTGATGATTGAAGACATCGTCACGGCCCGCTATTTCGGCATTCAGGCCGTACCGACGATGGGTGCGACCGACTTTGCCGCGCTCCCGCCCGCGATGCAGGAAGCGGAGCGGCGCATCAGCGAGGAAAACGAGCACGGCAATCGCCTGCGCGTGGGCCTGCACATGTGCCTCAGCGCCGCCACCGTGGCGCTGCAGGTGAGCGAAACGCTCATGCACGACTTTCCCGAACTGACGCCGGGCGAGCGCGCCCGGGCGCTGCTCAAATGCTCCGAAGATGCCATGGCGGCCGCCGACGCCGCGCGCCATGCCGCGGCGGTGCTGGCGGGCGAAGAGCTGCCCGAGACGGAAGCGTTTTTCGAGATCTCCCGGATGTAGGAAGGGTGCGCCGGCCTCTCGGATCTGGCGCATTGCCTTACGCCCATCGGCGCGATTGCCTTTGCTCACGGGCCGCTCTGCGGCGTCACAGTGATGGCAGGGGAGCAGAGGTCCGCACGTGTCGCATCACGCGCCCGGGCAGCGTCTTCGGGCGCATGCGGGAACAATGACATGACCTTCACCCATCCTGCGACGGGCATGAGCGCGTCGTTCTGCCACTGGCAGGAACTCACCGACCAATACGCCCGCCAACTCGACGGACTGCAACGGCGCGAACCGGGTGCCGCCGCGGCCCTGGTGCTCACGCGCCGCGAAATCGAAATCTGCCGCCTCGACGTCGAGTCGCACGGCGCGACCGGATCGCACTGACGCGGCCTGCAGCCTGTTAGATTGCGGGCATGCCCGCAGCCGCCGCCCCTCCCTTCGACGATTTCGTCCAGGCGCTTGAAACCGGCGGCGTGGCGCAGGCCCTGCGCGTGCTCAACATGCGCGTGGCGCACCGCTACACCGCAATCTACGAGCTCGACGGCAACCTGCTGCGCAACCTGTTCCTGCACGACAAGGCCGGCGAGATGCGGCCCCAGTACCTCGCCGAGGTCGACATGGGCATGAGCTTCTGCCAGTTCGTGCTGCGCGACGGCGCCTTTCTCACCGACGACTCGGCGCAGGACGGCCGGCTGGACGGCCACCCGTACAAGGGAGTGATGATGGCCTACCACGGCGTGCCCTTGACCGGCATCGAAGGCACGCTGGTCGGCACGCTGTGCCATTTCGACGTCGAGTCACGCGGGCTGCCGGGCGAGGAATTCGAGTTCCTGCAGAAGGCCGCGCGGTTGCTGCCAGCGCACGTGTTTCGCAAACCCCGTGCGCCGGGCCTACTGCCCCACGACTGACCAGCCTGCCTGCTGGTTGGTCTTGTCGTTCTCGTACTCCCAGCGCGTGCCGCAACGGTCGCAGCGGTAGCTCGTCACGTTGACCGTGTGGCCGCCGCTGTCGCCGTCGCTGCGCTCTTCCTTGCGCGTGGTGGTCTGCACCAGTTCGGCATGGCCCGGCGCGCGGCGCCAGTTGCGCTGGATGCCGGCGCACGATTCGCACAGCGCCATCTTCTTCTGGTCGGCGGCGCGGGCCGTGCGCAGGGGGTCTTGGGTGCTCATGGTGGCGTCGATCAATGGTGATGCCCGTGGGCGCCGTGCACATGGCGGTGCGCGATCTCTTCTTCGGACGCGGCGCGAACCTCGGTCACCTTCAGGCTGAAGCGCAGGTCCATGCCGGCCAGCGGATGGTTGCCGTCGAGCAGCACCTTGTCGCCCTTGACCTTCATCACGGTGAACACCTGCGGTTCGCCGCGGTCGTTGCGGCCTTCGAGCTGGCCGCCGACCTTCACGCCGGGCGGGAACTCCGATTTGGGGATGGTGCGGGTCAGCGCCTCGTCGCGCTCGCCGAAGCCGTCCTCGGGCTTCAACTCCAGCGTGACCTGGTAGCCGGGCAGGCGCCCGTCCAGCGCGGCCTCGATCTTCGGCAGCGTGTTGCCGTAGCCGCCATGCAGGTAGACCATCGGGTCCTTGCTCTCTTCGATGAGCTTGCCCTTGGCGTCGGCGACTTTGTAGCGGAGGGTGACGACAGTGTCTTTGGCGATTTGCATGGGGGGATTCTCGTGCAGGCTGAAAGGTCCGGCTCAGGCGCCGAATGCGACACCCGCCACGCCCGTGCGCAGCGTGCCGACCTCGGCCGCCTGCGCGAAGCCGGCGTTGCGGAACGCGGCGAGCACGGCCGGCGCCGCAGCGGCTGTGCAGCTCACCAGCAGGCCGCCGCTGGTCTGCGGGTCGGCCACCAGGGCGCGCTGCCAGTCGGGCGCATCGGCGGGCCAGTCGATCTGCGCGCCGTAGCCGGCCCAGTTGCGGCCGGAGGCGCCGGTCACGATGCCCTGCTGCGCGAACGGCACGGCGCTCGCGATCAACGGCAGCGCAGCGAGCGACACGTCGGCGCGCAGGCCGGAGCCTCTGCAGATCTCGAGCAGGTGGCCGGCCAGGCCGAAGCCCGTCACGTCGGTCATCGCGTGCAGGCCGTCGAGCGCGGCGAGCTCGGTGCCCACGCGGTTGAGCTGCGTCGTGTGGCGGATCATCTCGGCATAACCGTCGGCATCGAGCAGCCCCTTCTTCAGCGCCGCCGAGAGAATGCCCACGCCGAGCGGCTTGCCGAGCACCAGCACGTCGCCCGCCTCGGCCGCCGAGTTGCGGCGCACGCGGTCGGGGTGCACCAGCCCGAGCCCGACCAGCCCGTAGATCGGTTCCAGCACGTCGATGCTGTGGCCGCCCGCGATCGGAATGCCGGCCTCGCGGCAGATGCTGGCGCCGCCTTCGAGCACGCGGCCGATCACCTCGGGCGGCAGCTTGTCGATCGGCATGCCGACCAGTGCCAGCGCCATGATCGGCGTGCCGCCCATCGCGTAGATGTCCGACAGCGCATTGGTCGCGGCGATGCGGCCGAAGTCGTACGGGTCGTCGACGATCGGCGTGAAGAAGTCGGTGGTGGCGACCAGCGCCTGCGTGTCGTTGAGCCGGTAGACGGCCGCGTCGTCGCTGGTTTCGGTGCCGACCAGCAGTTCGGGCGGCACGAGGCCCTGGGGTGCGCGTGCCAGAATCTCCGCCAGCAGGCCGGGGGCGATCTTGCAGCCGCAGCCGCCCCCGTGTGAGAAGCGCGTCAGCGCGATCGGTGTTTCCATATGTCCGGAAGAATAAACCCATGACCCAGCGCGGCCCCGTGCGCGTCGCAGACCGTCATGCGTTCGACGTGCTGATCGACGCACGTTCGCCGGCCGAGTTCGCGCTCGACCACATTCCCGGCGCCATCAACTGCCCGGTGCTCGACGACGAGGAGCGCCGCATCGTCGGCACGCTCTACAAGCAGCAAGGCGCGTTCGAGGCGCGTCGTGTCGGCGGTGCGATGGTCGCGGCCAACCTCGCGCGGCATCTCAACGAAAGCTTCGCCGACAAGCCGCACAGCTGGAAGCCGCTGGTTTATTGCTGGCGCGGCGGCCTGCGCAGCGGCTCGATGGTCACCTGGCTGCGGCTGGTCGGCTGGGACGCGCAGCAACTCGCCGGCGGCTACAAGAGCTTTCGCCACCACGTGCTCGACGAGCTGGCCGCGGCCATCCCGCGACTGCAACTGCAGGTGGTCTGCGGCGCCACCGGCAGCGCCAAGACGCGCGTGCTGCAGGCGCTCGCGGCGCGCGGCGCGCAGGTGTTCGACCTCGAAGGGCTGGCTCGCCACAAGGGCTCGCTGCTCGGCGCGCTGCCGGGCGTGCCGCAACCGTCGCAGAAAGCATTCGAGACGCAGCTCGCGACCGCGCTGGAACCGTTCGACCTGGCGCGGACCGTGTACGTCGAAGGCGAGAGCGCGCGCATCGGCCGCATCGCGCTGCCGATCCCGCTGGTGGCGCGCATGCGCGCGAGCCCGTGCATCGAGGTGCAGGCCACGCCGCAAGCGCGGCTCGCCTACCTGCTGCGCGACTATGCGTACCTCGGCGACGACCGCGAGGCGCTCGCCACGCAACTCGGCCTGTTGAAGGAAATGCAGGGCAAGGAAACCGTTGGCCGCTGGCAGGCCTGGGCGCGTGCCGGCGAACTGCAGCCGCTGTTCGACGAGCTGATGCGACTGCACTACGACCCGCACTACGCGCGCTCGCAGGAGAAGCACTTCGCCCACTGGGCGCAGCGTCGGTCGGTGGAGGCGGACGACCTGACGGATGCCGGCATCGCCGCCGTGGCCGACGCGGTGCTGGCCCTCGACGCTCAGCCGTAGGCCGGCGCCAGGTTGCGCCGCAACCGTCCGCTCGCGCTGTCGACCAGCACCACCATCGCGAACATCGCGAGGATCACCGTCGCCGCCTGCGCCTGCTGGAACAGCGAGAGGTGGAAGTACAGCATCTGCCCCAGCCCGCCCGCGCCGACGAAGCCGAGCACTGCGGCCATGCGGATGTTCATCTCCCAGCGGTAGAGCGTGTAAGCCAGCCACTGCGGCGCGACCAGCGGAAGGCTGCCGTAGGCGAACGCGGCGGTGGCACCGCTGCCGGCGTCGCGCAGCGCGCGCTCGGGCAGCGTCGGCGCGTTTTCCAGCGCCTCGCCGAACAGCCGGCCGAACACGCCCGTGGTGTGCAGCGCCAATGCCAGCACGCCCGCGAACGGCCCGAGCCCTGCCGCCAGCACCATCAGCGCGGCCCACACCAGTTCCGGCACGCTGCGCAGCACGTTCAGGCAAAAGCGTGCACCCTGCTTCGCCACGGCGCCGAAGCGGCCCGAGGCCGGCAGCGCGAGCAGGGCGCCCGCCAGCACCGCGAGCAGGGTGCCCAAGGCCGAGATCGCGAGCGTCTGCAGCGCGCCCCAGCCCGTCCGGGCGAGAAACGCCGCCGACAGGTCCGGCGGAAAGAACTCGGCGACGAACCTGCCCATGGCGCGCATCGACTCGCCGGTGAACAGTCCGCGCACGTCGATGGCGAGGTAGGCGAAGCTCGCGACCACCGCGAGCGCGACGAAGGCCAGCACCGCGAGGCCGCGCGCGTTCATGCGAGTGCCTTGCGCAACATCGCGCTGATGGCGTCGGCCAGCAGTACCAACAACAGGAACACGATGAGGATGCTGCTCGCCTCGCCGCCGTTGAGCATCTTCATCGACTGGTCCATCAGCTGCCCCAGGCCGCCCGCGCCGACGAAGCCCATCACCACCGAGGCGCGCACGGCGCACTCCCAGCGGTAGACCGTGTACGAGGCCAGCTCCTGCGCCGCACCGGGCAGCAGCCCGTAGCAGAGCGCGGCAATGCGGCCGCTGCCGGCCTCGAGCAGTGCACGTGCGGGCCGCGTGTCGCCCGATTCGAGGATCTCGGCATACACCTTGCCCAGCATGCCGCCGTAGGTGATGGCCAGCGCCAGCACGCCCGCGGCCGGCCCGAGGCCGAGCGCGCGCACCAGCACCAGCGCCCAGACCACCTCGGGGATGGCGCGCAGCACCGTGAGCAGCCCGCGCACGATGGTGCGCACCCCCTGCCCACGCCAGCGCCCCGGTCCGGGACCGATGCGCGAGATCGACAGCGACTGCGTCACCATCACGCCGAGCGGCACGCCGATCAGCAATGCGAGCGCGATGCCGGCCGTGGCCATCGCCAGCGTTTCGAGCGTGGCCTTGAGCAGCAGCGCGAGGAAATCCGGTGCCATCGATGGCGGCAGGAAGCCCGCGAGAAAGCCGCCCATCACGCGCAGGCTGTTGCCATCGAACAGCGCCCACGGCCTGAAGTCGGTGATGACGAGCATCGGCCACAGCACCACCAGTGCGACCAGCAGCGCGCCGAGGCGGCCGCGTGCCGAAGGGTCGCGCAGGCCGGCGATCGGGGTGGTTGCGTCGCTCATGGCGCGCTCGTCAACGGCACATCAGCGCCGAGGCGCGGCTGTCGCTGCCGGTGCCCGGCACCGCCTCGGCGTTGCGGCCATGCACCGGCACCACGCCGCCTTCGGTCGCGTACAGGTCCTGCAGCATCGCGGGCGTCACGTCCGCCACCGGCAGGTCGAACACGACGCGGCCGTCGCGCATGCCGACGACGCGGCCGAACCATTTCAGCGCCAGGTCGACCGCGTGCAGCGAGGCCAGCAGCGTCGCGCCCGTGGCCTCGCTCTGCGCCACCAGCTCGCGCAGCGTGGCGTCGGCCAGCGTCGGGTCGAGAGCAGACACCGGCTCGTCGGCCAGCATCAGGTCGGGCGCCTGGTACAGCACGCGCGCGATGCCCACGCGCTGCAGCTGGCCGCCCGAGAGCCGATCGCAGCGATCCCACACGCGGTCGCCGAGGCCGAGCCGCGCCAGCGCCGCCTGCGCACCCGCCGCATCGACCGGCACCAGCAGCGACTTCAGCGCGCGCCGCGCCGACCACGCGCCCAGCTTGCCCGCGAGCACCGCCGTGACCACGCGCAGCCGCGGCGGAATCGGCGGTGCCTGGTGCACCACGCCGATGCGCGCGCGCAGCGCCTTCAACGCCGATGCCGAGAGCGCCCACGGCTGCTGCCCGAGCACCTCGAGGCGCCCTTCGCTCGCGCGCACCGACGCGCCCGCAAGGCGCAGCAAACTGGTCTTGCCCGCGCCCGAAGGCCCGATCACGGCCACGCGCTCGCCCTGTGCGATCTGCAGCGTGGCACCCGCGATGGCCGTGAAGCCATTCGGGTAGCGCAGCACCACGCCTTGCAGCGAGAGCGTCACGAAACGATCGCCCCGCCGCGCGTTACTTGATGAGCCCGGCCGACTTGCC
>SEGN01000536.1 GCA_004211245.1 Variovorax sp. | reverse complement strand
GCGGCCAGCGTCTGCGCGACCTTGCTGTCGTTGATGTAGCGGCCGTTGGGCGTGCCCAGCACCAGCGTGAAGCCGTTCGGATAGCCGGCCTCCTTCAGCAAGGCCTTGGCCCTTTCGGGGTTGGGCTTGGCGGCGGTCGTGAGCTTCTTGCTGGCGCCGGACATCGGGTACGGCAGCAACTGGGCGGCGGGTGTGGCCACACCTCCCATGGTGCGCGCCACCAGCGCCTGCCGGTCGATGGCCAGCGACAGTGCCTCGCGCACGCGCTTGTCCAGCAGCGGGTTCTTGCCGTTGGTGTCGGTGATGCCGGGCGTGGTCTCGCCGTTCTGGTCGAGCGCGACGTAGATGACGCGGTTGGAGGCCTTGGTCTCGACGGTGAGCTTCGGGTCCTTCTTGAGCCGCTCGAGGTCGTCGGTGGGCGGGTCCTCGACCATGTCGACGTCCCCGGCCAGCAGTGCCGCGGTGCGCGCGGCCGGATTGCTGATCGGGCGGTAGATCACCTTGTCCCAGGCCGGCGCCTTGCCCCAGTAGTGGGGGTTGCGTTCGAACACGATCTCGGAGCCGCGCTTCCATGACACGAAGCGGTACGGGCCGGCCCCGACCAGCCCGGTGCCGGCGTTCAGCTCGGTGGTGGTCTTGCCTTCTGGCGCCGGGCCGGACGCTGCCTTGGCCGACATGATCGGCAGGCCGACCATGTTGATGGCCAGCAGCGGATAGGGTTCGGAGGTGGTGATGCGCACCGTCAGCGGATCGACGGCCTCCACCTTCACCACCTTCTGCAGGTACACCTTGAAGGACGACGGGCTGTTGGGCACCTTCGGCGCGCGGTCCAGCGTGAAGACGACGTCGGCCGATGTCATGGGCGAACCATCGGAAAACTTGACGTTCGGGCGCAGCTTAAAGGTCCAGACATTGCCGTCGGCCTTCCAGGATTCGGCCAGGCAGGGCTCGACCTTGAGCTCGGCATCGCCACACACCAGCGGGTCGAACAGCGTCTGGGACAGCTGGATGTTCGGCGTGAGCGCGTGGTACTGCGGATCCATCGACGTGGGCTCGGTCTTCAAGGCCACCACGAGGTCACGCGCCATGGCGCCACCGCAGAACGCCGCAGCAGCCAATGCCACCACGCCGGGGAGGAATCGCGTCATCGGCCGGTTCGACAAAATTTCTCGCATGCTTGGGAATCTCCAGGGAGTCAGGGAACAAATCGTCAGGGAGCGACGCAAGAAGCGCACCAAGTGCGTGCGCAGCGGGGCAGGATAAGGTTCGCGACCGCTTGCGGCCACCCCGTGATAACCCGCCTGCCCCGGCGTAGGCGCCGGCCGGCATACAGGGTGGCGGCGCTCGGGCACAGTGCGCGTCTGGCTTTACCTGCGTGGGGATTTCATGACCGTGGTGTGCGATGCGTGCAAGACCGAGAACCGCGACAACGCGATGTTCTGCCGGGGCTGCGCAGGCAAGCTGCCCGGCTTCGCTGCGACGGGCCCTGCTGCCCTTGGCGCGTCCAAGCCGCCGGCCGCCTCCGCGCGACCGGGAGGCGCATCCGCCCGCGCGACTGCGGCGGTCGAGTTCCCCCGCATATGGCTCGGCCTGGGGCTGTTGTTCGTCGTGCTGGCGATCGCGTTTACCGGCTGGTACGCCTATGTCACGCGCAAGGTGGTCCCGCCGCCGACGCAGCCCGTGG
>SEGN01000129.1 GCA_004211245.1 Variovorax sp. | reverse complement strand
GACGCCATCGGCCATGTGGTGATGGGCAACGTGATCCCGACCGATGTGAAGGACGCCTACCTGAGCCGCGTGGCGGCCATCGATGCGGGTTGCCCCATCGAGACGCCGGCCTTCAACGTCAACCGGCTCTGCGGCTCGGGCCTGCAGGCCATCGTGTCGGCGGCGCAGGCCATCGCGCTCGGGGATTGCGACATCGCCATCGGCGGCGGCTCCGAGTCGATGAGCCGCGGCCCGTACTTCGACACCTCGGCGCGCTACGGTGCGCGCATGGGCGATGCGGTGCTGGTCGACTACATGCTCGGCATCCTGCACGACCCGTGGGAGAAGATGCACATGGGCATCACGGCCGAGAACGTGGCGGCCCGCTACGGCATCACGCGCGAGCAGCAGGACGCGCTGGCCGCCACCAGCCAGCAGCGCGCCGCAGCCGCCATCGCGGCCGGCCGCTTCAAGGAACAGATCGTCCCGGTCGAGGTGAAGACGCGCAAGGGCATCGTGCTGTTCGACACCGACGAACACGTGCGCGCCGACACCACGGTCGACACGCTCGCCAAGATGAAGCCGGCGTTCAAGAAGGATGGCTTGGTCACGGCCGGCAATGCTTCGGGCATCAACGACGGCGCGGCGGCGGTCGTGCTGGCCGAAGGTGCACGCGTGAAGGCGCTGGGCCTGAAGCCGCTCGCGCGCCTCGTGGGTTACGCGCACGCAGGCGTCGAGCCGGCCTACATGGGCATCGGTCCGGTCCCGGCCACGCGCAAGGTGCTGGAGCGCACCGGCCTGAAGGTGAGCGACCTGGACGTGATCGAGTCGAATGAAGCGTTCGCGGCGCAGGCCTGCGCGGTGATCAAGGAGCTCGGGTTCGACCCGGCCAAGGTCAACCCGAACGGCTCGGGCATTTCGCTCGGGCATCCGGTCGGCGCCACCGGCGCCATCATCACGACCAAGGCGATCGCGGAACTGCATCGCACGGGCGGCCGCTACGCGCTGGTGACGATGTGCATCGGCGGCGGCCAGGGCATCGCTGCCATTTTTGAAAGAGTCTGAGCGCGATGGCCTCTGCGCAGGTCGACGAGCGCGAGGTCGAGTTCAGCGCCATCCGCGCGCAGGGTGCGGGCGGCCAGAACGTCAACAAGGTCTCGAGCGCGGTGCACCTGCGCTTCGATATTCCGGCGTCGTCCCTGCCCGATGGGGTCAAGCAACGGCTGCTCGCGCTGCGCGACACCCGCATCACGCAGGAGGGCGTGCTGGTGCTCAAGGCCCAGCAGCACCGCAGCCAGGAGATGAACCGCGCCGACGCCATGGCGCGGCTGCAGGAACTGGTCGACAGCGTGGCCGTCGCGCCCCGGGTGCGGCGCGCGACCAAGCCGACCTACGGTTCGAAGCAACGGCGGCTCGAGGGCAAGAGCCAGCGCTCGGCCATCAAGCAGCAGCGTGGGCCGCTGCGTGATTGATCAGAGGTTGCCGGTTTCGCCGTAGGCCGTGAGCTTGCCGGTGCGCACTGCCAGCGTGGCGGCGGCCCTGACATCGGCACGGTTGGCGCTCGACTTGAAGTTGTCGGCGCCGCGCGAGCCGCGCGTGACGTTCTGGTCGGCTGCATGTGCGGCGGAGACGGCCTCGGCGGCCACCTCGGCGCGGCTGCGCTGGCCGCTGGCCTGCTGCACGCCTTGGTACTCTTCCGCGTGGGCAGTGCCTGTGGCAGCCATCAGTGCAAATGCAACGGCGGTGACGAGGCGGGTGGTGGTGGCATTCATGTCATGTTTCCTTCAACTTCAGCGATGGATGAAGTCTGAACCGCTGTGCCTTCCACATCGAGAGGGCGCAGGGAAGCGCGGTGTTCCCGGAATGGAAACAATGGCGAGCTCCAGCGCCGCCAACGGCTGGCGCCTACGCGCGGCATGGGCTCGCACCGGCAACCGCAGCGGCGCCTGGCTTCGAAAATCTTTCGATGAAATTCCCCGATGCGCTGCTGCAGCGCCCGCACATTCGTCTTTCCGGCCCGGTCAACGACCAGATGCTGCAAAAGTTCCTGTCGCAGCTCGACGAGGCCATCGGCACCGACGGCCCGATCGTGCTCGAGCTCACCACCTCGGGCGGGGAGGCCGATGTCGGGCGTCGCATTGCCGAAGACATTCGCATTCAGACCGAGCGCGCCGGCACCGAAATTCTGTTCCTCGGCAAGACGGCGGTGTTCTCTGCCGGCGTGACGATCATGTCGGCGTTCCCGCGCGAACGGCGCTACCTGTCGAACGATGCGCACCTCCTGATCCATGAGCGGCGCCTGCAGAAGGATCTGCACCTCAACGGCGCGCTGCGTTCGGTCGAGGGCGTGATCCGGGATGTGCTGGCCGAGGTCAACAGCGGGCAGGTACTGGAGCGCGAAGGCTTCGAATCGCTGGTCGCAGGCTCGAAGCTGGACATCGACGCGCTTTACAAGCATGTGCTCAAGGAGAACTGGTACCTGAGCGCCAGGGAAGCGCACAAGCTGCAGCTCGTCGAGGGCCTGGTCTAGCGTTTTGTCACGACGGTGGTCGTGGCCTGCGCTGCGGCGATTTCGACGGTCAGTTCAACCATCGAGCCGCCGCGCCAGACCCGCAGCGGCGCCCTGTAGCCTGGCGCCATGAGGCCGACGATGGCCTTCAGTTCGTTTGGCGTCTGCACCTGCTGACCGGCGATTTCGACGATCACGTCGCGTGCCTGCAAACCCGAGGACGCGCTCGTCTGCCCCACCAGTGCGCCCCTTGCAGCGCCCATGCCGAGCGTCCGGGCCACGGTCGGCGTGACCGGTTCGAGTTGAACGCCGAGTCGCCCGCTGGCCGCTGCGTCCGCGGCAGCGGCGGCGCGCTCGTCGCTACAGCCCTTTTCGCGTTGCACCTGCTCGATCGCGCTCATGTGCCAGCCGTAGACGGTGTGCTGGAAGCCGGCGGTGACGCGGTAACCGTGCTGCATCACGGGCAGGAATCGCGCCAGCATGTCGCAGTCGTTGCCTGCATAGTCGGCCGGCGCGGCGTGCACTCGTTCGGGGGTTTGCGCGGCCAGCTCGGGCGACGCGGCGCACGCCGACAGCAGGGCAAGCACCGTCAGCGATCCGTAAAACTCAAGGCAGCGGCGGGGTGAAAGCGGCATGGAAGTCGGGGTGAACGGTGAACGGAGGCTGTCGTGCAATTTTCGTTCCGTGCAAGGGCATAGGCGACCTTGCGTTGCGCCGATCGCGCAGGCAAAGGTGATGGGGCTGCGCAATTTCGCACGCCCTGCGTCATGCAGTCGGCCTATGCCGGTCGGCTCAGTGCGGAGAGCGCCTCCGCGTCCGTCCGGTAGCTGCAGAACAGCGGCCCCGGCGCCAGCAGGCCGGCGCGGTCGAGCACTTGCTGGGCGGGCAGCTTGAGCCCGCTCAGGTGCAGCCGCACGCCCTTGCTTTCGAGCAGCCGCCGGATCGAGCCGAACACCTCGGCGCCGGTGATGTCGATGCGATTGATCGGCTGCGCGAACAGGCAGACGTCGGTGAGGCCGGGCCGGGCGGCAAGCTGCTCGGCGATCGCGCGTTCCAGCGTTCCCCCCGAGGCGAAATCGAGTTCGGCGTCCATGCGCAGCGCATAGAGGTTGGGCGCCAGCGGCGGCAGGTGCCACAGGTGCCGGTCGCGCAGGCTGCCGTCGCCGTGCAGCCCGACCTCGATGATGCGCGGGTGCAGGTGCCGGTACATGTAATTGGCGAGGCTCGCCAACAGGCCGCCGAGCACGCCCCAGTAGATCGACGGCGCGGTCGCGATCGTGAGCGCGAAGGTGGCGAACGCAATGCCCCCTTCCACGCGCGAGACGCGCCACAGCACTGCGAAGCTGCGCGGCTTGATGAGCCCGATGATCGCCGTCATGACGACCGCGGCCAGCACTGCCTGTGGGACGTGGTAGAGCAGCGGCATCAGCCACAGCAATGCGATTGCCACCACGACCACGCTGAACAGCGTGGACCAGCCCGTTTTGGCGCCCGCGTACAGCGTGATGGCCGAGCGCGAGAACGACGAGCTGGTCGGGAACGCGCCGGTGAGGCCCGAGGCCACCTTGGCCAGGCCCTGGCCGATCAGGTCCTGGTTCTCGTTCCAGAGTGTGCCGGCACGCGCGTTGTCGATCTTGGCGCTCGACGCGGTTTCCAGAAAGCTCACCAGCGTGATGGTGAGCGCCGGCAGCAGCAGGGTGCCGAGCGTCGAAAGCGACACGCCGCCGGGCCAGTAGAGCGACGGCAGCCCGGAAGGCAGCGCGCCGACCACGGCGCCGCCGAGCAGCGCATAGCTGAGCACCCAGCTCAGAGCGGCGGCGCCAGCCACCAGCGCCATCGTGGTCGGGAAACGGGGCAGCCAGCGCTTGCCGGCCCACAGCACCACCATGCTGCCGAGCCCGAAGCCGAGCGCCGTCCAGTCCGGTGGTGGGCCCCCCTGCAGCACTTGCGGGATGGTGCGGCCGGTGAAACCCAGCAACGACGGCAACTGGGAGATGGCGATGAGGATCGCCGCGCCCTGCGTGAAGCCGGTGAGCACCGGCGAATTGACCAGGCGCAGCAGCCAACCGAATCGCCCGGCACCGATGAGGATCTGGATACCCCCGGACAGCAGCGTGAGCCACACGGCCATGGCCACCCAATCGTCACTGCCCGCCACCGCCAGCGGTGCGAGCGATGCACCCACCAGCAGACTGGTGAGCGCCGTCGGCCCGACCGACAGGCGTTGCGACGAGCTGAACAGAACGGCGACCAGCGCCGGCCAGAGCGCGGCATAGACGCCGGTCACGAGCGGCATTCCGGCCAGCGCCGCGTACGCCACGCCCTGCGGAATGACCATCAGCGCAACGGTGATGCCGGCCAGCGCCTCGTTCTGCAGCAGCGCGCGGCTGGGGCGCGGCCAGGCAAGGCAGGGCATGACGCGGGCCATGCGCTGGCGGAGGGAAGGATGCGGGGGGCTGCTTGGTTTCATGCGGGCTGGCCCGAGCGTAGCGCATGGCGGACCGCCTCCGCGCAGCCCGCGTTCGCCGTCCTGCCCTTGCTAGACCAGGGACGACGCGTTCTTCAGCACGTAGTCACACGCCTTGGTCTTGAGCTTGCCCGAAATGCCTTTCAGGTTCAGCGACTTGCCATCGTCGCCCATCAGCAGACCCTTGGCACCGTTGGCATAGCCGGTCTGCTGCTGCTTCTGGCCGGTGATCATGCCCATGAGCTTGTCCTTCACGCCGCTGGCGGCGTCGGCGCTCAAATAGTTGTTCTTCACGCAGTACTGCAGTACGCCGGCGGCGTTGCCGAGGGTGTTCTGGCCCATGGCGGGCATGGCGTAGTTGCCGGCCTGCGACTTCAGGCTGTCGAGCAGGTTGTTGGCCTGGACCGCCGAGGCGGCGGCGAACAGGGCGACGGCGGCAAGGATGGTGCGGTGCGAGTTCATGGCGTGTTTGCTCCTTGGTGGGGTTCGGGTAGGTGGCGTCATTGCCGCTTTTTGTGCTGGAAGGCGGTGGGCGACCGCCCGGTCGCGGCCTTGAACATGGCACAGAAGGCGCTGTCGGTCGCGTAGCCGCTTGCCGTGGCCACCTGGCTCACCGGCATGCCGCGCGCGAGCAGCGGCAACGCATGGGCCATCACCGCCTGTTGGCGCCACTGCTGCCAACTCATGCCGAGCTGGTCCTGGAACATGCGCGCCACCGTGCGCTCGCTCGCGCCGATGGCGGCGGCTCGCTCGGCCAGCGTGGCGCGGTGCGCGGGGTTGCGCAGCATCGCTTCGCACAGCTGGCGCAGGCGCTTGTCGGCCGGCAGCGGCACATCGATGCGGATCTGCGTGGCGCGCTCCAATTCGCTCGTGAGCAGCGGAGCGATCATGCGTTCGCGTGCCGGCGCTTCCGGGTCGCGCGGCGGCAGCCCGTCGGGCGTGGTGTCGAGCGCCAGCATCAAGGCGCGCAGCAGCGGGCTGATCTCGAGCACCTCGCACTTTTCCCAGCTCGGCGCGATCCAGCCGTGCAGGTACACGGTGCGCAGTTCCGCATCCTCGATCAGCGTGATGCTGTGCGGCATGTCGGCGGGCACCCAGAGCGCCCGTGAGGGCGGCACGATGTAGCTGCCGTCCTCGGTGCTCAGGCGAATCACCCCGCGCGTCGAGAAGGTCAGCTGCGGCCAGGGGTGCTCGTGCAGTTCGACCAGCGTATCGGCCTTCAGAAAGTGTTCCTTGGCCCGCAATGGGCGCACGGCGTCCGGCGCATAGAGGTGCGGGGTGAGGGGACCGACGCTCAGGCTGGGCGCAGCGGCGAGGGATTCAGCGCCTGGCATCGTTGCGACAAATGTTGTCCATGTATCGCCATTCTGACGCGATCAGCCCGACTAGCATCAGGGCCCGCCCCCCAATTTGTAGCCAGACATGACGACCGCCTCTGCCACGCCCCCCGGCACCACCTTGCGCGCCGATGCCAAGCTGATCGGCCTGGTCGGTCTGGCCCACGCCATCAGCCATTTCAGCCAGCTGATTCTTGCGCCGCTGTTCCCGTGGTTGAAGGACGCCTTCAACGTCAGCTACACCGAGCTGGGTGCGGTGCTCACGGTGTTCTTCGTGGTCTCGTGCGTGGTGCAGGCGGCCTCGGGTTTCATCGTCGACAAGCTCGGCCCGCGGCCGGTGCTGTTCGTCGGCCTCGGGCTGTTGGGGCTGGCCGCGATTGGCTATTCGCTCGCGCAGAGCTACTGGATGCTGCTGGCGTGCGCGATGGTCGCGGGCGTGGGCAACGGCGTGTTCCATCCGGTCGACTACACGCTGTTCAACCGCAAGGTGGCACCGACGCGGCTCGGCCATGCCTACAGCGTGCACGGCATCACCGGCAGCCTGGGTTGGGCGCTGGCGCCCGCCTTCGTGGTGCCGATCGCCCTGGCGACTTCGTGGCGCGTCGCGCTGGCATGCGCCGGTGTGCTGGCGCTCGGGGTGCTGCTGGTGCTGTGGTTCTACCGCGGCGCGCTGTCGCTCGACGTCGAAGCCGTGCAGAAAGCCACGGGGCAGGGCGATGCGGCACCGGCGGGTGGCGAACTCGACTTCCTGCGCATCCCGGCCGTGTGGATGTGCTTCGGCTTCTTCTTTTTCTATGCCATGGTCATCAGCGTGGTGCAGACCTTCGCGCCGGTCGCGGCCGGCCATCTGCATGCAGTGCCGCTGGCCCTGGTCGCGGTGTGCCTCACCGTCTACATGGTCGCGAGCGCGGCGGGCATGGTGGTGGGCGGCTTTCTCGCATCCGACCCCTCGCGCTGCGAGCGCATCGTCGGCGCCGGCTTCGGCATCGCCGCCGTGCTGGCGCTGGTGCTCGCCTTCGCCAGCTTTCCGGCCGTGCTGGTGCCGGTGCTGTTCGGTGCGATGGGCTTCGCCTCGGGCATCGCCGGGCCGTCGCGCGACCTCCTTGTCAAGAAGTCGACGCCGCCCAACGCCACCGGCCGGGTCTATGGCGTGGTCTATGCCGGCCTCGATATCGGGCAGGCGGTGGCGCCGCTGATCTTCGGTCGGCTCATGGACAACGGGCGGTACATGAGCGTGATCGTCGGTCTCGCGCTGGTGCAGGCCGTTCTCATCGCCAGCGCGTTCAATGTGCGGCGCGTGCGCCGCACGGCTCTCGTGCCGGCCTCCGCTTGAGCCTCTATCTCGTCGTCGCGCTGGGGGCGGTGATAGCGGGCTTCGTGCAGGGCCTGTCGGGCTTCGCCTTCGGACTGGTGGCGATGTCGGTCTGGGCCTGGACGGTCGACCCCAGGCTGGCCGCCGTGCTATCCACCTTCGGCGCGCTCACTGGGCAGATCATTGCCGCCGTCACAGTGCGGCGCGGCTTCGACACGCGCATGCTGCTGCCGTTCGTGATCGGCGGCCTGGCCGGCGTGCCGATCGGCATCTGGTTGCTGCCGCGGCTCGACGTGGTGCTGTTCAAGGCCTGCCTCGGCGGGCTGCTCGTGCCCTGGTGCCTGGCG
>SEGN01000535.1 GCA_004211245.1 Variovorax sp. | reverse complement strand
GGAAGAGGGGTCTTGTTTTTTCTTGGTAGCCATGGCGCTTGATTTGGGGTCTGCATGGCTTCAATACAATCCGTCGCGCACGCTCGTGCCCATTCTATGAAAACAGTCCACAAGTCCGTCTTGATCTGGTACAGCGCCGAAGAGATGTACGCCCTGGTCACCGATGTGGCGAGATACCCCGAGTTCCTGCCCTGGTGCGACCGCGCGAAAGTGATCGCGGAGGACGAGGCCGGCATGACGGCCGAAGTCGGTCTCGGATTCGGCGGCATCCATCAGAGCTTCACCACGCGCAACACCCACGTGCCCGGCCGCGAGGTCCATCTTGAACTGGTGAGCGGGCCGTTCTCCAATCTCGACGGCGTCTGGAAGTTCCAGCCGGTGGGCGACGCGTCGGAGCGCGCCTGTCGCGTCGACCTGAACCTGAGCTACGGTTTCAGCAATTTCGGCCTGCAGGCCCTGATCGGCCCGGTGTTCGACACGATCGCCTCCAGTCTGGTCGAGGCCTTCGTGAAGCGCGCCGAGCAGGTCTACGGCACGCCAGCCTGATGCAGGTCACGCTGGTCTACTCGCCGGCGGCACGAGAGGTTTTCGAGCAGTCGCTGACCTTGCCCGAGGGCGCGACGGCACGGGATGCGGTGCTGGCCAGCGCGCTGCCGGCGCGCTTTCCCGCGCTGGACTGGGCGGCGTTGCCGGCCGGCCTCTGGGGCCGCGCCGTGGACTGGCATCAGGCGCTGAAGGAAGGTGACCGCATCGAGCTGTGCCGCCCGCTCACGGTCGACCCCAAAGTCGCGCGGCGTGAACGGTTCCGGCGCCAGGGTGCACGGGCAACCGGGCTGTTCGCCAAACGGCGCGACGGTGGGAAGGCGGGCTATTGACGACGGCTACTTGCAGTCGGCATCGATCACGGATTGCAATCGCTGCGCCTCGGCTGCGCGGGCCCTGTCGTCCATGACCTCGCGCTCGCCCTGCGCGTTGACGCGGGCCACGCGAATGCCGCTGTCGAACGTGGCCTTGCCCTGACGGGCCCGGGTGCAGTTTTCGGCCTTGGCCTGCGCGATCTTCTGCTTTTCGGCGGCCTGCTTGGCCTTCTCGGCTTCCTCGGCCTTGCGGGTCTTTTCCTCGAGTTCCTTGTCGACACCGGAAGGTTTCGGGCCACCTGTGACCGTTCGCGGCCCGACCGCGCCCGCGGCCTGAGCGTCCGGCAACGCGCTGGACGCCGGGGCGGGTGCGCTGGTTGCGCGCTGCTGGGCACCGGCCGGCCGGCGCAGCACGTTCTTTTCGGGCACTTCGATCGGCGGTGGCTGGTCGCTGAAGACCTTCTTGCCGGCGTTGTCGACCCATTGCCATTGCGCGCTGGCCGCCAGCGGCAGGGCACAGGCCATTCCCAGAATCAGGACTTGCACGAATTTCATGGACTCGGCAAAGCGCTCACCTTCGACGACGTGTTGTTGGTGCCAGCGTTCTCCCAGGTCCTGCCCAAGGACACCTCCCTCGCCACCCGACTCTCCCGCAACATCACGTTGAACCTGCCGCTGGTGTCGGCAGCGATGGACACCGTGACCGAAGCCCGCCTCGCGATCGCCATCGCGCAGGAAGGCGGCATGGGCATCGTGCACAAGAACCTCACGGCGCAACAGCAGGCCGCCGAGGTGGCCAGGGTGAAGCGCTACGAGTCGGGCGTGCTGCGTGATCCGGTCGTCATCACCCCGACGCACTCGGTTCGCCAGGTGATGGCACTGTCCGACCAGCTCGGCATCTCGGGCTTTCCGGTGGTCGATGGCGGCAAGGTGGTGGGCATCGTGACCGGGCGCGACCTGCGCTTCGAGACCCGCTACGACGTGCCGGTCAGCGAAATCATGACGCAGCGCGACAAGCTCATCACCGTGCCGGACGGCACCACGCTGATCGAGGCCAAGGCGCTGCTCAACAAGTACAAACTCGAGCGCCTGCTGGTCATCAACAACGACTGGGAGCTCAAGGGGCTCATCACGGTGAAGGACATCACCAAGCAGACCAGCTTTCCGAATGCCGCGCGCGACCCGAGTGGTCGCCTGCGCGTGGGTGCGGCGGTCGGCGTGGGCGAGGGCACCGAAGAGCGCGTCGAGGCGCTGGTTAAGGCCGGCGTCGATGCCATCGTGGTCGACACCGCGCACGGCCACAGCGCTGGCGTGATCGAGCGCGTGCGCTGGGTCAAGCAGAACTATCCGCAGGTCGACGTGATCGGCGGCAACATCGCCACCGGCGACGCGGCGCGTGCACTGGCCGACGCGGGCGCCGATGCGGTCAAGGTCGGCATCGGCCCGGGCTCGATCTGCACCACGCGCATCGTGGCCGGGGTGGGCGTACCGCAGATCATGGCGGTCGACAGCGTGGCCACCGCATTGCAGGGCACCGGTATCCCGTTGATTTCTGACGGCGGCGTGCGCTATTCGGGCGACATCGCCAAGGCGATCGCGGCCGGCGCCAGCACCGTGATGATGGGCAGCATGTTCGCCGGCACCGAAGAGGCGCCCGGCGAGATCGTGCTCTACCAGGGCCGCAGCTACAAGAGCTACCGCGGCATGGGCAGCATCGGTGCGATGCAGCAGGGCAGTGCCGACCGCTATTTCCAGGAATCGACCACCGGCAACCCGAACACCGACAAGCTGGTGCCCGAAGGCATCGAAGGCCGCGTGCCCTACAAGGGCTCGATCGTCTCGATCGTCTACCAGATGGCCGGCGGCGTGCGCGCCAGCATGGGCTACTGCGGCTGCGCGACCATCGCCGACATGCAGAACAAGGCCGAGTTCGTCGAGATCACCACGGCCGGCATCCGCGA
>SEGN01000534.1 GCA_004211245.1 Variovorax sp. | reverse complement strand
ATGGTGGAGCAGAACTTCCGCTTCGCCGCGCCGCTGGCCGACCGCTTCTACGTGATGGAGCACGGCCGCATGGTCGAGGCCTTCGCCGCGAAGGAACTCGAGGCCAAGATGCCCGTGCTGAGCGAATTGCTGGGCGTGTAACCCACGTCGCCAATCTTTTTTCGTTGAACCGCCCCACCACTCCAGGAGACACCATGCAACACAAGCTCAACGTTATCGCCTTCGCCCTTGCGGCCGCCGGCCTCGCCGGCCAGGCCGCCGCGCAGGCGCCACAGAAAGTCGTGATCGGCTACATCAGCGACCTGTCCGGTCTCTACGCTGACCTCGAAGGCAAGGGCGGCCAGACGGCCATCCAGATGGCGATCGACGACATGGGCGGCAAGGTGCTGGGCCAGCCGGTCGAGATCCTCGCTGTCGACCACCAGAACAAGCCCGACATCGCTGCCTCGAAGGCGCGCGAATGGATCGACACCGCGGGCGCGACGATGATCTTCGCCGGCACCAACTCCGGTGTGGCGCTGGCCACCGCCAAGGTGGCGCAGGAGAAGAAGCGCGTGTTCTTCACCAATGGCGCGGCGACCTCGGCGCTGACGAATGCCCAGTGCAGCCCCTACACCGTGCACTACGCCTACGACACCGTGGCGCTGGCCAAGAGCACCGGGGGCGCCGTGGTCGACACCGGCGGCAAGAGCTGGTTCTTCCTGACGGCCGACTATGCGTTCGGCCACGCACTCGAAGCCGATACCGCCAAGGTGGTCAAGGCCAAGGGCGGCTCGGTGGTCGGTGGCGTCAAGGCGCCCCTGAACGCGTCGGACTTCTCGTCCTTCCTGCTGCAGGCGCAGAACTCCAAGGCACAGGTGCTGGGCCTGGCCAACGCCGGCGGCGACTTCATCAACTCGATGAAGGCCTCGAAGGAATTCGGCATCGACAAGACCATGAAGATCGCCGGCCTGCTGGTGTTCCTGACCGACGTGAAGAGCCTCGGCCTGCAAGCCACGCAAGGCTTGCTGCACACCACCAGCTGGTACTGGGACGCCGACGACGAGTCGCGCAAGTGGGCCGCCCGCTACGAGGCCAAGACCAAGAACAAGCCGACCGACATCCAGGCCGCCGACTACTCCGCCACGATGGCCTATCTGAAGGCGGTCGAGGCCGTGAAGACCACCGACGCCGACAAGGTCATGGAGCAGCTCAAGAAGACGCCCATCAACGACTTCTACGCCAAGGGCACGATCCGCCCCGATGGCCGCATGGTGCACGACATGCTGCTCGCCGAGGTGAAGAAGCCTTCCGAGTCCAAGGGCCCCTGGGATCTGCTGAAGATCGTGAAGAAGGTGCCGGGCGATCAGGTCTACACGACCAAGGAAGAATCGACCTGCGCCCTCTGGAAATAAGCAACCGTCTTCGCCTCCATGAATATTTCAATGCCTGCCTTGTTGAGCCAGCTCCTGTTGGGGCTGGTCAACGGATCGTTCTACGCGATCCTGAGCCTCGGGCTGGCGGTGATCTTCGGGTTGCTCAACGTCATCAACTTCGCGCACGGTGCGCTGTTCATGATGGGGGCGATCCTTTCGTGGATGGCGATGAACTACTTCAACGTCAACTACTGGGTGATGCTGGCGGTGGCGCCGCTGATCGTGGGGCTGTTCGGTGTGTTGATCGAGCGCCTGCTGCTGCGCTGGATCTACAAGCT
>SEGN01000533.1 GCA_004211245.1 Variovorax sp. | reverse complement strand
GCGAAGCTTTGCAGCGGGCCGTCGTGTGTCGCGCAGACGGCCACGCCTTTGGCGAGATCGATGGACGAGCCGCCGCCCACGGCGACGATGCCATCGCAACCGCCCTCCAGGTAGACGCCCACCGCCTCGCGCACCGCAGCCTCGTTCGGGTTCGGCGGCGTGCCGTCATAGAGCGCGACGCTGCCCCCAGCCCCGAACGCGTCCATCACGATGTCGATGATGCCGGCGGCCTTCACGCCCCGGTCCGTCACGATCAGCGGTCGGTGGATGCCGATGCGTTCGCACTGCTGCCTGAGCAGGCCGATGGCGCCGAACTCGAACTGGATTTGGGTGATGTAGTTGATGAGCGCCATGGCAGTGCGTGCAATGAGCGTTCGTTATAGCACGACTCAAGACCGCGAGGGCCAGCGGCAGGATGCAGCACATCTGCTGCTGCGCGAAGAACTGCGCGACTTCGATCGACACCAGGGCCACGAACGACGGATTGGCCTGCAGCAGCGCCAGCGTCGCAAAGGCCGAGGTCGTCTCGAGCAGGTACTGCGGGAACCGGATTCCGCAGTCACGGAATTCGCCTTCGAGCAAGAGCCGCATCGGCATGTTGGCGCCGTACACCACCCATCGGTAGGGCTCCAGCGCCTGCAGGGTGAGCTTCTTCGCGCGCCGCAGCGGATGTTCGACATTGGCGATGACCGCGAGCGTTTCATCCTGCAGCTTCACGCTGTCGTAGACATGCGGCGTCTGGCTGATGGAAGTGCGGCAGATCGCCAGGTTGAGCCGGCCGGTGTCGAGCTGGGCCAGCAGGGCCGCGCTGGTGTCCTCGACGATCTCCACGGACAGGTCCGCCTGCCGCGCGACGAGCGCGGAGATGGCATCGGTGAGCAGCGGCACCGCGCCCATGATGACGCCCGCCGTCACCCGCCCGCCCTGGCCACGCATGATTCCGACGATCTCGTCGCGCAGGTGCGCCACGTCCGTCTGGATCAGGCGCGCATAACGGATCACGCAATGGCCGACGGCATTGGGCTCCAGCCCCCGGTTGGTGCGCACGAACAGCGGCGTGGCGAAGGTCGTCTCGATTTCCTGCAACGCCTTGCTGGCGCCCGGTTGCGTCAGGGCGACCTGCTGCGAGGCCTTCAGGAGCGAGCCGTGCTCGCCCAGCGCGACCAGCAGCCGCAGCTGTTTCAAGTGGAGCCTGGAGATGATCGAGTGGAGCGGTGGGGTCATGCCTGGGTTGCGTAAAGGTTATATCGACATCACATCTTCTCACTTGTCGGGCGGGCCAATGCTGCAATACTGGCCCGCCGATCGCGGCGCGTGCAGATTCACAAAGTCCGGAGGAGAGATTGAGACATCCAGCCCTGGCGCCCTACTGGCTCTCGTCGTCGCTGTGGTTCTGCGCGCCTTTCGCGGTCCTGCTCGTGCTTTGGGCGGTGCTGATCCCGTACTTCGACGTCAATCCCCGCTTGTTCCCGCATCTCGACGCGGTGGCAGAGGCCGGACTCGAGGGCATCAAGGACGGCACCCTCATGCAGCACATCGGTGCGAGCCTGCTGCGCGTCACGGTCGGCACGGTGCTCGCCCTCCTGCTCGCCATTCCCCTGGGCATCGCCATGGGCGTCAGCCCGGTGGTGTCCGGTTTCCTCACGCCCCCGCTGAGGTTTTTCTCGGTGCTGGCGGGCATCGCATGGATCCCGCTCGCATCGCTGTGGTTCGGCTACGGCTTCGGCGCCATCACTTTCGTGATCTTCAATGCCGTCTTCTTCATCGTGACGTACAACACGCTGCTCGGCGTCTCGACCATTCCCCTGCAGGTGCGCCACGCAGCCGCATCGCTGGGCGCGGGGCGGTGGGCGATGCTGACCGAGGGGCTACATGCTGTTCGTGGCGCGCGACTACTACAAGACCGAAGTGATCGTGCTCGGCATGATCGTCATCGGCGTGCTGTGGCTGCTGCTGGACCGGTTGCTGCTGGCGCCGATCGAGCGCGCCACCAGCGAGCGATGGGGCATGGTGCAGCGGGCATGAAGACAGTGCTCCTCAGGGCCTGGAGCCGCTACCTGCGCCTGACGACGCATTGGCCGGCGATCGCCACCATCGTGCCGTTCATTCCGTTGATCGTGGCCTGGTGGATCGTCACCGAGCTGCAGGTGTTCCCGCGCGTGTTCCTGCCGGGCCCGGGGGAGGTCGTGCGCTCGTTCGGGTCGCTCGTCTACACGGGCATCCTGCCGGAGTACCTGCAGGACAGCCTCGTGCGCCTCGCGATCGGGTCTTTCTGGGGAATCGCGCTGGGCATCCCCCTCGGGATACTGGTGGGCCTCAGCCAGCGGGCGCACAAGGCGCTATGGCCGCCGCTGCTGTTCTTCCAGGCCATCGGCGACATCGCCTGGTTGCCGATCCTGGTGATCTGGTTCGGCTACGGGCTGACGACCATGACGGTCATCATCGTCTACACGGTCATCTT
>SEGN01000128.1 GCA_004211245.1 Variovorax sp. | reverse complement strand
GCAGCGCATCGCCTTCGTCCTTCGGCAGCCCGACGATGCCGGTCGTGAAATGCTCGCTGACGAACAGCGCACGGCGGCCGGTTTCGGGGTGCGTGCGCACCACGGGCTGCACCGCCGGCGTGACCTGGTCGATCTGAGCCTGCGACAGCTTGGGCCGCCACGGGTTCCTGGCGCGCAGTTCCTCGTACTTGGCAAGGTAGCTGTGCTCCGCCTTGAGCGGCAGGATGCGCTCCTGCAGCGCAGGGCTCAACGCCTCCCACGCGAGGTGCTGGTCGGCGAACAGCGTGTCGCCGCCTTCGCCCGGCAGCTCCTGCGCATGCAGCAGCGAACCGAGGCTCGGCTCCGGCTTGTACGAAATGTCCGAATGCCAGTAGGCGCCAGCGTCGCCCAGTCCGATGGGCTCGCCGTTGTCGTCCTTGATGTTCGAGACGATCAGGATCTCGGGATGGTTCGCCAGGTGGAACTGGTGCAGCACATGGATCTCGAGGGGGCCGAAGCGGCGACTGAAGTCGATGTGCGCCTGCGGCGACACCTGCTGGTCGCGGAACACCACGACGTGGTGGTCGAGGTGCGCGCGGTGGATGCGCGCGAAGTCGGCGGGGCTGATGGGTCTGGAGATGTCGAGCCCGATGACCTCGGCGCCGACCGGGGCGTCAAAGGGGCGCACTTCGAAATGTTGAGGCATGGCCGTTGGAGGGGTATCGATGGTCAGCCATCCGCCGGGTCGAGTCCCGGCACCTGGTCGATCTCGTCGGGTTTGTACAGCTTGTGCTGCGGCACCTTGCCGGTCGCGTCGGTCACCACGGCAAGGCGCCACGGTCCACCTCGAAGTGCGGCGGCCCGTTCTTCGGCGGTGAGCATGTTCAGGCGGTCCATGCCGGCCGTCGTGCCCCTGACCGCGAGCTGAAGCAGGGTGTTGCCCTTCTTGTCGGACACGCCGATGTCATGGCCGAGCGCGTGGCTCTCCACACGCTGCGTCGGGTAGCCGTAGCCCGCGAAGTGACGCGTCAGGTGGTCCATCGCCGCCGCACGAACATCTTCCGGCGACGCGACCCCGCTTGAATCGGAGGCGGCCGGCGCCGGCACGCCTGCGCGGGTCCTTGCCGCCTGGAGGTCGTCCTCGGTGGGGAGCCAGCCGCGCAGGCCGCGCACCAGGAGCGCCGCGTTTCGATCGACATCCCAGCCGGCGACGTGCCATTCCTCGTCGTCGGCCACGCGCGTCGAGATGTTCGCCGCCCTGTCGGTTTCGCGCTCGGCGATCGCGACGCGGTTGGTCTGAAGCACCGCGCGAAACGCCTGGCCCGCATCCAGCGTGCGCTTCAGCGAGCGCACCCGTTCGACGGCTCGCTGCATTTGCGCTTCGGACCGCTCGGCGCCATCGCCAGCGCGAAAGTGGGTGTCCAGCGACTCGTGGCAGAACCAGTGGCCGTCGGCGCTGACGCACACGAGCTCCGCCCAGATCGGAATGATGACCTTGTCGCCGGCGGCCAGCCAGGCCATGTCGAACGCCTTCTTGCGCGCGTCGGCCACGCCCAATCTGGCGATGACGTCCGCCGGCGTACGCCGGTCGGCCATGAGGCGCTTTTCGTCGATGAATGCCAGCACTGCGGAGCCGACCTCTTTGTCCATTGTCAGATCTCAGTCAAGTTGCGAGCCTCCGAAGTATGCCGTTATCCATTCGGACATGCGCGAGCCGTCGCCGGAGGCGCTCCATTAGGAGGCAGAATTCAGCCATGGGCCGCCACAAGCGGCTTGTCCAACTTTTTCAACGCGCAAGAGGTTCACATGGCTGCCGGAAAATCGAAAATCATCTACACCCTGACCGACGAGGCGCCACTGCTGGCGACGGCTTCCCTGTTGCCGGTCGTCCAGACCTTCACGGCACCGGCGGGGATCGATGTGGTCACCAGCGACATTTCGGTGGCGGCGCGTGTGCTGGGCGAGTTTCCGGAATTCCTCAAGCCCGAGCAGAAGGCGCCCGACAACCTGGCCGAACTCGGCAAGCTGACGCTGCAGCCCGAGGCGAACATCATCAAGCTGCCCAACATCAGCGCCTCGGTGTCCCAGCTGCAGGCCTGCATCAAGGAGCTGCAGGGCAAGGGCTACGCGGTGCCCGACTACCCGGAAGACCCGAAGACCGATGAGGAGAAGGCGATCCGCGCGCGCTACGGCAAGTGCACCGGCAGCGCCGTGAACCCGGTGCTGCGCGAAGGCAATTCCGACCGCCGCGCGCCCAAGGCCGTGAAGGAATACGCGCGCAAGCACCCGCACAGCATGGCCGAGTGGAGCCAGGCCAGCCGCTCGCATGTCTCGCACATGCACCGCGGCGACTTCTATCACGGCGAAAAGTCGATGACGCTGGACAAGGCGCGCGACGTGAAGATGGAGCTCACCACCAAAGCCGGCAAGACCATCGTGCTCAAGCCGAAGGTGTCGCTGAAGGACGGCGAGATCATCGACAGCATGTTCATGAGCAAGAAGGAGCTGGTCGCCTTCTATGAAAAGGAGATCGAGGACGCGCACAAGACCGGCGTCATGTTCTCGCTGCACGTCAAGGCCACGATGATGAAGGTGTCGCACCCGATCGTGTTCGGCCACTGCGTGCGGATCTTCTACAAGGACGCGTTCGAGAAGCACGCCAGGCTGTTCGAGGAGCTGGGCGTGAACGTCAACAACGGCATGGTCAACCTGTACGACAAGCTCGAGACGCTGCCGTCCTCGCAGCGCGAGCAGGTCATCAAGGACCTGCATGCCTGCCACGAGCACCGGCCCGAGCTGGCCATGGTGGACTCGGCCAAGGGCATCACCAACTTCCATTCGCCCAACGACATCATCGTGGACGCGTCGATGCCCGCGATGATCCGCAACGGCGGCAAGATGTGGGGCGCCGATGGCCGCCTGAAGGACGTCAAGGCCGTGATGCCGGAGTCGACCTTTGCCCGCATCTACCAGGAGATCATCAACTTCTGCAAGTGGAACGGCAACTTCGACCCGAAGACCATGGGCACCGTGCCCAATGTCGGCCTGATGGCGCAGCAGGCCGAGGAGTACGGCTCGCACGACAAGACCTTCGAGGTGCCCGAGGACGGCGTGGCCAACATCGTCGACCTCGACACGGGCGAAGTGCTGCTGAGCCAGGACGTGGAGAAGGGCGACATCTGGCGCATGTGCCAGGTGAAGGACGCGCCGATCCGCGATTGGGTCAAGCTCGCCGTGACGCGCGCGCGCAACTCCAACACGCCGGCCGTGTTCTGGCTCGACCCCTACCGCCCGCACGAGAACGAGGTCATCAAGAAGGTCAAGCTGTACCTGAAGGACCACGACACCAAGGGGCTGGACATCCAGATCATGTCGCAGGTGCGCGCGATGCGCTACACGCTGGAGCGCGTGATTCGCGGGCTGGACACCATCTCGGTCACCGGCAACATCCTGCGCGACTACCTGACCGACCTGTTCCCGATCATGGAACTCGGCACCAGCGCCAAGATGCTGTCGATCGTGCCGCTCATGGCCGGCGGCGGCATGTACGAAACGGGCGCCGGCGGCTCGGCGCCCAAGCACGTGCAGCAGCTGGTGGAAGAGAACCACCTGCGCTGGGACTCGCTCGGCGAGTTCCTGGCGCTGGCCGTGTCGCTGGAAGACCTCGGCCTGAAGACCGGCAACGACAAGGCCAAGCTGCTGGCGAAGACGCTCGACGCCGCGACCGGCACGCTGCTGGACAACAGCAAGGGCCCGTCGGCGCGCACCGGCGAACTCGACAACCGCGGCAGCCACTTCTACCTGGCGCTCTACTGGGCGCAGGCGCTGGCGGCGCAGACCGAGGACAAGGAACTGCAGGCGCGCTTCGCGCCACTGGCCAAGTCGCTGGCCGAGAACGAACAGAAGATCGTGGCCGAACTCAAGGCCGTGCAGGGCCAGCCGGCCGACATCGGTGGCTACTACAAGCCCGACGTGGCCAAGACCGAAGCGGTGATGCGGCCGAGCGCGACCTTCAACGCGGCGCTGAAGGCCGTCGCCGCCTGAGCCGTTAACCCGGTTCGCGGGGCTGCTCCGTACAAGCTGGCACGGTCAATGTCGACCGGCCAGCGAGGAGCCCTTCATGTCTTGTCACCCCAACCGCCGACTGCTGCTCGGCCTTTCCGCGGGCCTGCTCGCCGTCGGCGCATGGCCCGCCCTGGCAGGCCCCCGCACCGACAGCCGCTGGCTGCAGGTCGAAGTGCAGGACCGCGACAGCGGTGAGACGCTGCCGGTCTACCCTGCCGCCGACGGCCAGCGCTACGTGCCCGGCCGGCCCGGCGCGCGCTATGGCGTGACGCTGCGCAACCTGCGGCGCGAGCGCGTGCTGGTGGTGATGGCGGTGGACGGCGTCAACGTGCTCACCGGCGAGACGGCCGGCTGGGGGCAGGGCGGCTACGTGCTCGGCCCGCTGCAGTCGGCCCAGATCGCCGGCTGGCGCAAGAGCGACCGCGAGATCGCCGCGTTCGAGTTCACCGCGTCGGGCGAGTCGTATGCCGCGCGCACCGGCCGGCCGCTCGACCTGGGCGTGATCGGCATCGCGGTGTTCACCGAACGCCGCCCAGAGCCGCGCCCGCTGCCGGCGCCGCCGGTTGCACGCGCGGCGCCGAGACAGGACGAGGCCAGTGCCGCCAGGTCGGAGGCATCGGCGCGGGCCGAAAGCAAGCTCGGCACCGGCCACGGACAGCGCGAGGAATCGGTGGTCACGCACACCCGCTTCGAACGCGCGCGCAGCACGCCCGACGAAGTGATCGCCCTGCGCTACGACAGCCGCGCCAACCTGGTCCGCATGGGCGTGATCCCCGGGCCCGACGACCGCGTGGCGCGGCCACGCGCGTTTCCGCAGAGCCCGCAGGCCGGCTATGTGCCGGACCCGCCGTCGCGCTGGTGACCGTCAGCGCTTCGCCGAGCGGTAGAGGCCGTCGACCTTCGGGACGTTGGCCTCGAGCTTCTTGATGCGATCCGGCCCGCTGGGGTGGGTCGACAGGAAACTCAGGCCGCCGGCCTTCTTGTTGGCCTCGGCCATCTTCTTCCAGAGCGTGACCGAGGCTTTCGGGTCGTAGCCGGCGCGCGCGGCCAGTTCGAGCCCGACGAGGTCGGCATCGGTCTCGTCGTTGCGGCTGAACTTGAGCGTGATCAATTGCGTGCCGGCGCGGGCCGCCATGTCGCCGGCCTGTCCGAGACCGAGGATCTGCGCACCGAGCGACAGCGCCGCGCCGGTGCCGACGCTCTTGGCCAGACGCGCACGGGCATGCTCGCGCAGCGCGTGCGCCATCTCGTGGCCCATCACCATCGCGACCTCGTCGTCGCTGAGCTTGAGCTGGTCGAGGATGCCGGTGAAGAAGGCGATCTTGCCGCCCGGCATGCAGAAGGCGTTGATCTGCTTGCTGCCGAGCAGGTTGACCTCCCACTTCCATTGCGCCGCGCGCGGGTTCCACTGCGCGGCGAAGGGGACGAGCCGTGCCGCGATGGTGCGCAGGCGCTTCAACTGCGGGTTGTCGTCGCCGGCCAACGCACTCTTGGCCTTGGCCTGCGCCAGCAGTTGCCCGTATTGCTGGGTGCCGGCCTTTTCGATGTCATCGGCCGGCACGAGGTTGCGTGCCATCGACGGCTTGCCGACCTCGACCTGCGCGAGCGCGGGAAGAGCGATGCCGGCACCAGCCGCCAGCAGGAAGGCCCGGCGCGCAGACCATGCGGCGGGGGGGCGAACGTCGCAGCGTGAACACATGGGGGAATAATAAGCAGCCCGTCCCGTTCGCCCTTCATGTCCCCACCCGCCGCCGACCCAATCCTCCCCGCTTCACCAGACGAAGACCGCAAGCTGCCGTGGCGCGACACGCTCAGGGTGTACCTGGAGCCGGCCACGCTGCGCATGCTGGCACTCGGCTTCTCGGCCGGCCTGCCGCTGTTGCTGGTGCTGGGCACGCTGAGCTTTCGCCTGCGCGAGGCCGGCATCGACCGCACCACCATCGGCTACCTGAGCTGGGTCGGGCTGGCCTATGCCTTCAAGTGGGTCTGGGCACCACTGGTCGACCGGCTTCCGCTGCCGCCGCTCACCACGCTGCTCGGACGCCGGCGTGGCTGGCTGCTGCTGTCGCAGGGCATCGTGGTGGCGGGGCTGATCGGCATGGCGCTGAACGACCCGCGCGCCGGGCTGCATCCGCTGATCTGGTGCGCGCTGCTGGTGGCGTTCGGCTCGGCCACGCAGGACATCGCCCTCGACGCGTTCCGCATCGAGTCGGCCGAGACGCGCAAGCAGGCGGCGCTCGCCGCGGCCTACCAGACGGGCTATCGGCTCGCGATGATCTGGGCCGGCGCCGGCGTGCTGTGGGTCGCGGCCTGGGCCGAGGTGAGCGGCACCGGCGGCTACCAGAATGCGGCCTGGCGCACGGCCTATCTGGTGATGGCGGCGTCGATGGCGGTGGGCGTGCTGACCGTGCTGCTCTCGCCCGAGCCGGTGCGCCGCGTGCTGCCGAAGCCGAAGAACGCGGCGGCCTGGCTGCAGAGCGTGCTGATCGAGCCCTTCGCCGATTTCATCCGCCGCTACAAGTGGCAGGCGGCGCTCATCCTGGCGCTGATCGCGATCTACCGCATCAGCGACGTGGTGATGGGCATCATGGCCAACCCTTTCTACGTCGACATGGGATTCACCAAGGACGAGGTCGCCACGGTCAGCAAGATCTTCGGCGTGATCATGACGCTGGTCGGCGCCTTCGTCGGCGGCGTGCTGTCGATGCGCTTCGGCGTGATGCGCGTGCTGATGCTGGGTGCGGTGCTCAGCGCCGCCAGCAACCTGCTGTTCGCCTGGCTGGCCACGCTCGGCCACAACCTGGGTGCGCTGGTGGCGGTGGTGTCGGCCGACAACCTGGCCGGCGGCATCGCGTCGGCCGCGTTCATCGCCTACCTGTCCAGCCTGACCAACGTCAACTACTCGGCCACCCAGTACGCGCTGTTCAGCTCGATGATGCTGCTGCTGCCGAAGTTCATCGCCGGCTATTCGGGCGCGGTCGTCGACGCCTACGGCTACGGCACCTTCTTCACCGCCACGGCGATGCTCGGCGTGCCGGTGTTGCTGCTGGTGGCGCTGGCCGCGCGCGCGAGCCCCGCTGTCGGAAAAGCCCCACGCAATACCGAAGACTGAACTGGTAGGCTTCAGCGCTCCGTTGCTTCGAGCGTTCGCCGTGCCTTCAAGGATTCCCCCTCTCCAGATCAGTGCCTTCACCGCCACCTCCGCTGTCGGGGTCGGCAAGGCGCCGTTGCTCGCCGCGCTCGAGCAGGGCCGCAGCGGCCTGCGCGCCAATGACTTCGGCGATGCGCCCTTGCCGACCTGGATCGGGCGGGTCGACGGCCTGGAGGAAATGCAACTGCCGCAGGCGTTGGCCGAATGGGACTGCCGCAACAACCGCCTGGCCTGGCTCGGGCTGCAGGCCGACGGGTTCCTGGGAGCCGTCGAAGCGGCACGCGAGCGCTACGGCGCGGCGCGCATCGCGCTCATTCTGGGCACCTCGACCTCCAGCATCGGCGAGACCGAGCTGGCCTACACGCAGGTCGACGCCGAGGGCGGCTTCCCGCCCGGGCAGCGGCGCCCGCGCCTGCACACGCCGCATTCGCTCGCGCTGTTCGTGCAACAGGTGCTGCAGCTCGAAGGGCCGTGCGAGACCATCTCCACCGCCTGCTCGTCGAGCGCCAAGGTGTTCGCCTCGGCTGAACGCATGATCCGGCTCGGCCTGGTCGATGCGGCCGTGGTCGGCGGCGTCGACACGCTGTGCGGCAGCGTGTTGTTCGGCTTCAATTCGCTCGAACTCGTGTCGCCGCAACCGTGTCGGCCTTTCGACGCGGGCCGCGACGGCATCAGCCTCGGCGAAGCGGCCGGCTTCGCGCTGCTGGAGCGCGGCGCGGGTGCGCTGCAACTGCTCGGCTACGGCGAGTCGAGCGATGCCCACCACATGTCCACGCCGCACCCCGAGGGCCTGGGTGCCGAACACGCGCTCGACGATGCG
>SEGN01000532.1 GCA_004211245.1 Variovorax sp. | reverse complement strand
TCTTCGCCCGACGAGCCGCTCGGGAAGTAGCAGCTGATGACGGAGAACTTGCGCTTCGGCGTATCGAAGCGCAGTTCGAGGTAGCGGCCTTCGGCATCGAACTCCCTGTCGCCCCAGCCGACGATCACGTCGCCGGGCGCGTGCCTGGTGTAGATCGCGGTGCCGGCGTAGCCCTTCTTCTCGGCGAAGTGGAAGTGGCCCTTGAGGCCGGCCATTTCTTCGAAGCGCCCAGTGACGTCGCTCGCCTGCACGCGTATCTCCTGCATGCAAATACAATCCGGCGTCAGTTGCGCGACCCAGTCGGCCACGCCTTTGGTGGAGGCCGAGCGCAGGCCATTGAGGTTGAGGCTGGTCAGTTTGAACAACGAAGGATTCCCGATGGCTGTGAGTGGTGGTTCGGTCAATGGCGCGAAGCAGCTTGCCCAGGATTTCGTGCAGTTCGCGCTCGATGCGGGCGTGCTGCGCTTCGGCGAATTCAAGATCAAGTCGGGCCGCATGAGCCCGTACTTCTTCAATGCCGGCCTGTTCGACGACGGCGCCAAGCTGGGCCGGCTGGCCGGATTCTATGCAGACCGGCTGATCGCGAGCGGGCTCGAATTCGACATGATCTTCGGGCCGGCCTACAAGGGCATCCCGCTCGGTGCCGCCGTGGCCATCGAGCTCGCGCGGCGCGGCCGCAACGTGCCGTTCGCCTACAACCGCAAGGAAGCCAAGGGCCATGGCGAGGGCGGCAGCCTGGTCGGTGCGCCGCTCGCGGGCCGCATCCTCATCATCGACGACGTGATGTCGGCCGGCACGGCGGTGCGCGAGTCGATCGCGATCATCGAGGCCGCAGGCGCCACGCCGTATGCGGTGGCCATCGCGCTGGACCGGCAGGAGAAGGCGACCGAGAACGGCGTCGACGTGGAGCACAGTGCCGTGCAATATGTACGGAACCAGCTCGGCTTGCAGGTTTTGGCCATCGCCACGCTCGACGACTTGTTACAGTACCTCACAGGGCGCTCCGACCACGCGTTGGACGTCCACCGCGAGGGAGTGTTGGCGTACCGGGCGCGTTACGGCGCAGCCTGATGCCGGTTTGAAGGGACGACACAGTGCGCCTTGCCATTTACGTTGTCGGATTGCCGTGGTTGCTGCTGGGCGCCGCTGCTTCGGCGCAGCCGCAGCAGGTGGCACCGGCGGGCATCTACAACTGTGTGGATTCGCGTGGCCGCAACATCACGTCCGACCGGCCCATCGCCGATTGCCTCGACCGTGAACAGCGCGAACTGAACCCGAGCGGCACGACGCGCCGCAAGATCGAACCGAACTACACCGCCAAGGAGCAGGCCGAGCGCGACGAGCGTGCGCGCCAGGCGGCTTTGCAGGCCCTGCGCGCGAACGAGGAGCGTCGCCGCGAACGGGCCTTGCTGGTGCGCTATCCCAACGTGACGGCGCACGAGCGCGAGCGCAAGGAAGCGATCGGGCAGATCGATGCCGTCATTCAGGCTGCGCGCAAACGCCAGATGGAGCTGATGGACGAGCGCAAGAAGGTCGATGCCGAACTCGAGTTCTACAAGGGCGACCCGACCAAGGCGCCCGCGTCGATCCGCCGCCAGATCGAGGACAACATGCAGAGCGTGGCGGTGCAGAACCGCTTCATCGGCGAGCAGGAAGACGAGAAGCGGCGCGTGAACGCACGCTTCGACGAAGAGCGCCTGCG
>SEGN01000531.1 GCA_004211245.1 Variovorax sp. | reverse complement strand
GCACTGCGCTGTGCGCCCGACGTGGCGAGCAGGCGCAACCGGCCGGTCGCGCGGTGCGGCCGCAGCAGGCCCTCGGGCAGCACCAGCACGGCGATCTGCCCGCCCAGCAAGGCCGCCACCGCCGGCGGCCCGCCAGGGTAGGCGACATGTTCCCAGACGATGCCGGCATCCCGGAACAGCATCACCTCCAGCAGGTGCGGCAGCGTGCCGGTGCCGGGCGATCCTGCATTGGTGAGCCCCGGGTTCCGGCGCATCCACGCGAGCAGCTGGCGCACGTCCGTCACGCTGTCCGGCACTGCCGGGCCGACGGCCACGCCGAGTGTCATTTCGCCCGCCAGCGACACCGGCTGCAGATCGGTGGACGGATCCCAGGCCAGCCTGGCGTACAGCGACGGATAGACGGTCGCAATGGCGCCTTGCGCGAGCAGCAGCGTGTTGCCGTCGGGCGGCGCCGCCTTGAGCGCGGCGACTGCGATCTGCCCGGCCGCGCCCGCCCGGTTGTCGACCACGACCGTCCGGCCCTCGCGCTCGCCCAGCGCGTCGCCCACGCGCCGCGCCACGGTGTCGGGCACGCTGCCGGGCGGTCCGCTGCACAGGATGCGCAGCACATCGGCGCGCGACGGCTGTGCTCGCGCGCGCCCCAGGAAAGGTGCGCCGAGCACGGCCGCCGCCGCCCCGGCCAGCAGCCTGCGGCGTTGCGAACGGAGCAGAATGGAACGGCGCAGCATCATGACGAACCCCGGTGTGGAATGCGCCCAGCCTAGGCAGCCGGCCCGCCTGCCACAAGGCGCAAGCTTGCAGAACGGGGCCGCGAAAGTGCATAACCGACCATGCTCGACTGGGACGACCTCAAGTACTTCGTGGCGGTGGCGCGGCACGGCAGCACGCTGGCCGCCAGCCGGGTGTTGCAGGTCGACCAGTCCACGGTGCAGCGCCGCCTGGCCGCGCTGGAGCGGCACATCGGCCGGCCCCTGACACTGCGCCAATCCACGGGTTACCGCCTGACGGCGTTCGGGCAGGAAATGTTGCCCGCCGCGCAAGGGCTCGAACAAGCGGCGCTCGCCTTCGAGCGGGCGCTCGCGGAATCCGCGCGCAACGCGGCCGGCGTGATCCGCATGACCTGTCCCGAGCCCCTGGTCGACCGCATCACGCGCTCGGGCCTGCTCGACCGCTTCCACGCGCGCCATCCGGCCTTTCGCGTCGAGTTCGTGATGAGCGACAAGTACCTCGACCTGCGCCAGGGCGACGCCGACGTCGCCCTGCGCTCCGGCGACACCGAGGATGGCGCACTGGTCGGCCGCAAGCTCGGCGATTCGCTCTGGGCCGTCTATGCCAGCCGCGCGTATGTCGCGCAGCAGGGGCAACCGGCGTCCGTCGAGGAGATCGCGGGCCATCCCCTGATCGGCTTCGACGACACGATGGCGAACCACCGCGCCGCAAGCTGGCTGCGCGAGGTGGCGCCGCAGGGCCACGTCGTGGCGCGCAACGACAGCGTGCTGGGTCTGCTGCTCTCGGTGAAAGCCGGTGTCGGCATCGCGCCGCTGCCCACGGCGCTGGGCGACGCCGAGCCCGACCTGGTGCGGGTGCTGGGTCCGGTGCCCGAGCTCGCGCGGATCTGGCGACTGCTGGCGTTGCCCGAGGTGCGGCGCACGCCCCGGGTATCGGCACTGTTCGATTTCATGGTCGAAGAGATCGAAGCGCTGCG
>SEGN01000530.1 GCA_004211245.1 Variovorax sp. | reverse complement strand
AACAGCGCCGCGTACTGCGAGGCCGAAATGCTGAAACCGCCCGGATCGACCACGCCCGTCACGCCAAGGCGATTCAGCTCGCTGAAGAACTGGCGTGTGCCGACCAGGTTGTCTTGCATGCTGGGCTTGGGCAGCTTGTCGAACAGCGCCGACAAACCGACGATGTCGACCTTGAGCCAGCCCGTCGCCACGCCCGCGGCGTCGCGCTCGACGCTGGTGCGCGGCGGCAGCTTCTCGTAGTCCAGTCCGAGCGCCTGGCGCGCCTTCGGCGTCGTCATCAATGCGGCATAGAACAGTTGCACCCACACCGGGTTGTTCGGCGCGGCGGCCAGCAGTTCGGCTTCGGTCGGACGGCGGTTCTCGGCGAATTGCTGCTCGGTCCAGCCGCCCGCCACGATCAGCCAGCTGTCGGGCTTGCTGTGCTCGGCCGCTTCCTTGATGCGCGCCATCGCCTCCGGAATGGTGCGGGCGCCGATCCAGTTGACCTCGGTCGAGTAGCTCAGCGCCGCCCGGATCGCATGCATGTGCGAATCGATCAGGCCCGGGATCACGGTGCGGCCGCCGGCGTCGATGGTGCGCGTGTTCGGCCCGACCATCGCGCGCGCCGTCGCCGCCTTGCCCAGCGCGACGATGCGACCGTCGCGCACTGCCATGGCCGGCGCGGTGGACGAGGCCGAGTCGAGCGTCGCGATGCGCGCGTTGGTGACGACGAGGTCGGCCGGCTGCGCGAGTGCGGCAGTCGCGACGAGGCACGCGCCGAGCGTCGGCAGCGCGCGCGTTGAATACCGTTTCAGGAGCTTCATGGTTTGTCTCTTGTTTTTGGTTGGGCGGTGGGCACGTTCAGTCCACCTTGATGCCGGCCTTTTTGACGACGTCCTGGCCCTTGGCTGTTTCCTTGACGAGGAACGCGTCGAAGTCCGCCGGCGCCATCAGGAATGGCTCGGCACCGAGCTTGTCGAGGCGCTCCTTCACGTCGGGCGCGGCCATGATCCTGGCGATCTCCGCATGCAACCGCTCGACAACCGGCTTGGGCGTCTTCGCGGGCGCGAACAGGCCGACCCAGAACTGGTATTCCGATCCCGCCACACCGGCTTCGACGGTGGTCGGCACCTGCGGTAGCGAGGGCGAGCGCTTGGCCGTGCCCACCGCCAATGCCTTCAGCTTGCCATCCTTGATGAGGGGCAGCGACGACACCAGCGGCGCGAAGAACCAGTCGATGCGGCCCGACATGGTTTCGGTCATCGCCTCGGGCGTGCCGCGGAACGGCACGTGCTGCGCCTGAACGCCGGCCGCCAGGCGGAACACCTCGGCGTTCATGTGCGTCGCCGAGCCGTTGCCCGCCGAGCCGTAGTTGAAGCCGCCCGGCTTGGCCTTGGCTTGCGCGACCAGGTCCTTCACGTCCTTGAACTTGTCGGGCGCGGTGACCAGCACGTTGGGCAGCGTGGCCAGCGGCGTCACGCCGGCGAAGTCCTTGATCGTGTCGTAGCTCAGGTTCGGGTAGATCGAGGCGTTCACCAGATGCCCCGCCGAGTGGACAAGCAGCGTGTAGCCGTCGGGCGCGGCCTTGGCGACTTGCGCCGCACCGAGCGTGCCGCCGGCACCCGGTTTGTTGTCGATGATCACGCTGGTGCCCAGCGCGGGGCCGAGCTTGTCGCCGATGAGGCGCGCCACGATGTCGGTGCCGCTGCCCGCGGTGAAGGGCACG
>SEGN01000529.1 GCA_004211245.1 Variovorax sp. | reverse complement strand
AGCACGAGGCCGACGATGCCGATCACGAAGATCGCGATGATGATGTTCTTGACGTTGAGGTTGTTCCACTCGTCCCACACCCAGAAGCCGATGCCGACGCCGCCGGTCAGCATTTCGGCTGCGACGATGACCAGCCAGGCGGTGCCGACCGCGAGGCGCACGCCGGTCAGCATGTAGGGCAGCACGGCAGGGAACAGGATCTTGGTGAGGATCTTCCACTCGGAGAGGTTCAGCACGCGGGCCACGTTCATGTAGTCGCTCGGCACGCGCTGCACGCCGACGGCGGTGTTGATGACCATCGGCCAGATCGAACAGATGAAGATGGTCCAGATGGCCGCCGGGTTTGCGCCCTTGAAAACCAGCAGCCCGATCGGCAGCCACGCCAGCGGCGAGACCGGGCGCAACAGGCTGATGAGCGGGTTGAACATGCGCGCGAGAAACTCGAAGCGCCCGATCGCGAAGCCGGCCGGGATGCCCACCGCGGCCGCGAGCCCGAAGCCGAGCGCGACGCGCTGCAACGACGACAGCACGTTCCAGCCCACGCCCTGGTCGTTCGGGCCGTTGCTGTAGAACGGGTCGGCGAACACCTTGACGGCCTGCAGCCAGGTTTCCCACGGTCCGGGGAAGGTGCCGGCGCTGCGCAGCGCGATCAGCTCCCAGACGATGACGAGCACGCCGAAGCCGGCCAGCGGCGGCAGCACGCGCATCCAGAGCCTGGCGAAATCGACGGGGGTTTTCGGCGCGGCGGGCGCCGGCTCCTTGCGGGCCATTGGCGATGCCGCGACGGGTGCCACCGCGGTGGCCTCGAGCGGGGTGTGGAAGACGGCGCTGACCATGATGGTGTGCTCCTTACGCCTTGACCTTGAAGCCGTCGGCATACGCCTTCGGGTTCTTGCCGTCCCACACGACACCGTCCATCAGCTTGCTGCTGCGCATGGGATCCTTCGGCACGCTGATCTTCATGGCGCCGGCGACTTCCTTGTAGAGGTCGATTCGGTTGATCTGCTGCGCCACAGCCAGGTAGTCGGGGTGCTCCTTCATGAGGCCCCACCGCTTGTGCTGCGTCAGGAACCACATGCCGTCGGAGAGGTAGGGGAAGTTCACCGCGCCGTCGTCGAAGAACTTCATGTGGTTCGGGTCGTCCCAGGTCTTGCCCATGCCGTTCTCGTAGCGGCCCAGGATGCGCTGGTTGATCGCGTCCGCGCTGGTGTTGATGTAGCTCTTCTCGGCCACCGTGTCTGCCATCTTGGCCTTGTTCTGCAGGTTGGCGTCGATCCACTTGCTGGCCTCCAGCACGGCCATCATCACGGCGCGGCAGGTGTTCGGATTGGCCTTGACGAACTCGGCGCGGGTGCCGAGCACCTTTTCAGGATGGTCTTTCCAGATGTCCTGCGTGGTGATGGCGGTCACGCCGATCTTGTCGATGATGGCGCGCTGGCCCCATGGTTCGCCGACGCAGAAGCCGTCCATGTTGCCCACGCGCATGTTGGCCACCATCTGCGGCGGCGGCACGACGATCACCTTCGCATCGGTCACCGGACTGATGCCCGAGGCGGCCATCCAGTAGTTCAACCACATCGTGTGGGTGCTGGTGGGAAAAGTGCCGGCGAAGGTGTATTCGCGCTTCTCCTTCGCCATGAGCCTGGCGAGCGACGGCCCATCCACGGCGCCCTTGTCCGCCAGCTGCTTCGACAGCGTGATCGCCT
>SEGN01000127.1 GCA_004211245.1 Variovorax sp. | reverse complement strand
TGGCGGTGGCTCTCGCCGTAATGGGCGAGGAGGCGGTCGACCTTGCGGTCGGCGCCGGCAAGCGGGGCGTGGGCGGTGTGCATGGTGGCGGTCTCCGGCAGGGCGCCGTTCTGTGCGGCGATCCGGTCATGATGCCAGAGCACCCCGCGCGTGTCAGCCCAGCAGTGCCTGCGCGAATTCGCGCGCGCTGAAGGTTTCGAGGTCTTCCAGTTTCTCGCCGACGCCGACGAAATACACCGGAATCGGCCGCTCTCGCGCGATCGCGGCCAGCACGCCGCCCTTGGCGGTTCCGTCAAGCTTGGTCACGATCAGCCCCGTCAGGCCCAGCGTGTCGTCGAATGCCTTGACCTGCGCCACCGCGTTCTGGCCGGTGTTGCCGTCGATCACCAGCAGCACCTCGTGCGGCGCGCCCGCGTCGGCCTTGGTCACCACGCGCTTGATCTTCTTCAATTCGTCCATCAGATGGATCTGCGTCGGCAGCCGGCCGGCGGTATCGACCAGCACCACGTCCTTGCCGCGCGCCTTGCCGGCCTTGACGGCATCGAAGCTCACCGAGGACGGGTCGCCGCCCTCGTTGCTGATGATCTCGACCGTGTTCCGGTCGGCCCACACCAGCAGTTGCTCGCGCGCCGCAGCGCGGAAGGTGTCGGCAGCTGCCAGCAGCACCGAGCAGCCGGCATCGGCCAGGTGCTTCGTGAGCTTGCCGATCGAGGTGGTCTTGCCGGCGCCGTTGACGCCCGCGACCATGATCACGGTCGGCGTGTGCTCGCCGATCACGAGCGGCTTCTCTAGCGGCTTGAGCAGGTCGGTCAGCACGTCGGCCAGGAGCACGCGCACCTGGGCGGCGTCGGTGGCCATCGTGCTTTTGACGCGGCGCCGCAGTTCTTCGAGCATGAACTCGGTGGCCTTCACGCCGGTGTCCGCCATCAGCAGCGCTGTTTCGAGTTCTTCGTAGAGCGCTTCGTCGATCTGCGCGTTGACGAACACGGCCGTGATGCCGGTGCCGGTTTTCTTGAGGCCGGTCTTGAGCTTGTCGAGCCAGCCTGCGCGCTCGGGTTCGAGCGGCGCAGGCGCGGGGGCGACGGCCCGATACGGCGAAACCTTCGGCGGCTGCGGCGGGGGCGGCGGCGCCGGTGGCAGGTTGCGAAGGAAGGCCGGCACCTCGGCCGCCGCGGCAACAGGGACGACAGGGGGCGGCGGCCGGACGGGGGCAGGTGGCGGCGTGACCGGTGCGGGCGGCGGTGCGATCACCGGCGCCGGCGCGCTCACCGGCGGCAGGTCGCGCAGGAACGCCGGCACCTCCTGCAACGGAATTGGCGCCGGTGCAATGGGGGGTGCCGCAGGGGCGGGAGGCGGGGGCGCCGGCGGCAGCTCGGCCTCGGGCTTTTTTTTCTTGAAGAAACTGAACATCAGGGGGTTTTTACAATCCGACCCATTCTATGAAACGCCCCTCGCCACGCCGCGCTGCGTCCGGTGCGGTGCTGGCCACGGCGCTCCTCGCGCTCTGGGCCATGCCCGTCGCTGCCCAAAGCCCACCCGCCGCTTCTTCATCCCCGTCGTCCACCCGGGCCCAGCAGTTCACGCTGGCCAACGGCATGACGCTGATCGTCCAGCCCGACCGCCGCGCGCCCACCGCAGTGCAGATGGTCTGGGTGCGTGTCGGCTCGATGGACGAGGTCGACGGCACCTCGGGCGTGGCCCATGCGCTCGAACACATGATGTTCAAAGGCACGAAAGACCTGAAGCCTGGCGAGTTCTCGCGCCAGGTGGCCGCGCTCGGCGGGCGCGAGAACGCCTTCACCACGCGCGACTACACCGGCTACTACCAGCAGATCCCGATGGGCAAGCTGGAAGAGATCATGAAGCTGGAGTCGGACCGTTTCGCCCACAACCAGTGGGCCGACGACGAGTTCAAGCGCGAGATCGAAGTGGTCAAGGAAGAGCGCCGCATGCGCACCGAGGACCAGCCACGCGCGCTGCTCGGCGAGCAGCAGACGGCGGCCGTGTTCATGGCCTCGCCTTACCACCGCCCGGTGGTCGGCTGGATGAGCGACCTCGACGCGATGACGCCGCAGGATGTGCGCGAGTTCCATCAGCGCTGGTACGTGCCGGCCAATGCGGCGGTCGTGGTCGCCGGAGATGTCGATGTAGCGCAGGTGCGCCGGCTGGCCGAGAAGTACTACGGCAGTATTCCGAGCCGCGCCGTGCCGGTGCGCAAGCCCCGCACCGAGCCGGAGCAGCGCGGCATCCGTCGCATCGAGTTCAAGGCGCCGGCAGAGCAGTCGTATGTCTCGCTCGCGTTCCGCACGCCCAAGCTCGAAAGCCTGGAGGGCGAGAGCGACGCCTGGGCGTTGGTGGTGCTGTCGGCCGTGCTCGATGGTTATGCCGGCGCACGGCTCGACCGGGCGCTGACCCAGGGCCCGGATCGCGTGGCCGATTCGGCCGGCTCCTATTCGGGCTTCATCGGCCGCGGCCCGCAACTGTTCGGCCTGGACGGCGTGCCGGCCGCCGGCAAGACGCCCGAGCAGGTCGAAGCCGCGTTGCGCGCGCAGATCGCGCGCGTGGCGAAAGAAGGCGTCGGTGCGGCCGAGCTGGCACGGGTCAAGACCCAATGGGTCGCCAGCGAAACCTACAAACTCGATTCGGTCATGGCCCAGGCACGCGAACTCGGCAGCAACTGGATCCAGGGACTGCCGCTCGACGCCAGCAGCAGGATCATGGACCGGCTGCAGGCCGTGACGCCCGAGCAGGTGCAGGCCGTCGCCGCCAGGTATTTCGGCGACGACCAGTTGACCGTGGCCATCCTGCGGCCGCTGCCGCCCGAGAAGAACCGCCGCCCCCGCGGCTTCGCAGCGCCTGCCGGCGAACTGCGCTGAAAGAACCCTCTACATGTTTGCCACCCCGAAAATGGTGCTTTGCGCCATTGCCGCAGCCGCTTTCGGCTTGAATGCCCGGGCCGCCGTGCCGATCCAGCACTGGACGCTCGCCAACGGCGCGCAGGTCTGGCTGTCGAGCGTGGACACGCTGCCGATCCTCGACCTGCAACTGGACTTCGACGCCGGCAGCCGCCGAGATCCGGCGGCGCAGGCGGGCCTCGCCAGCGTCACGGCCGGCATGGTCGAGAAGGGCGTCCGCGCCGCACCGGCCGCGTCAATTCCGGGCCCGTATCCGCAGGCGATGGACCAGAACGCGCTCGGCGAAGCCTGGGCCGATCTGGGCGCGAACTTCGACGCCAGCGCGGGCTCCGAGCGCACGAGCTTCACGCTGCGCACGTTGTCCGACCCGGCGCTGCTCGACAAGGCCGTCGCGCTCGCCGCGCGCCAGATCGGCGAGCCCTCGTTCCCCGAGGACATCTGGCAGCGCGAACGCGAACGCATCGGCGCTGCCATCAAGGAGGCCAACACCAAGCCGGCGACCGCGGCCTCGCGCGCATTCGCGCAGGGCGTGTACGGCAGGCACCCCTACGGCCAGGAGGCGACCGAGGCCACGCTGGCACGCATCGACACCGCCGCGATGCGCGCGCGCTACGAGCAGCTCATCGTGCCGTGCCGCGCCAAGCTCAGCATCGTCGGCAACGTGACGCGGCCGCAGGCCGAGTCGATCGCGATGACCTTGCTGTCGCGGCTGCCGGCGCAGCCCGCCGGTTGCGCGGCCCTGCCGCCCGTGCCCGATGTCGCGATGCTCACGGCGCCGAAGGAAGAGCGCATTCCGTTCGATTCGGCGCAGGCGCACGTCTTCATCGGCGAGCCGGGCTACCTTCGCAGCGACCCGGACCATTTCGCCCTCACGCTGGGCAATTACGTTCTGGGCGGCGGGGGCTTCGTCTCGCGCCTGACCGACCAGGTGCGCGAAAAACGCGGGCTGACCTACAGCATCTACAGCGGCTTCTCGCCGGGGCTGCATGCCGGCGCGTTCCGCATCGGCTTCCAGACCCGACCCGACCAGGCGGCCGAGGCCGTCAAGGTCTCGCGCGAGGTGCTGGCGAAGTTCGTGGCCGAAGGTCCGACCGAAACGGAGCTCAAGGCCGCCAAGGACAACGTGATCGGCGGTTTCCCGCTGCTGCTCGACAGCAACCGCAAGCTGCTCGGCAACATCGCCAACATTGCCTGGTACGGCCTGCCGCTCGACTACCTCGATACCTGGACGGCACGCATGAACGCGGTCACGGCGGCCGACATCAAGGCGGCCTTCGCGCGCAAGCTGCAGCCGGAGCGCATGGTGACCGTCGTGGTCGGCGGTGCCAGTTAAGCTCGGCCGCATGAGGAAAGAACCCGCACCCAAGCCTGCTGCCAAAAAGCCCGCCCGCGTGCCGAGGCACAAGGCGCCGCTGCCGCGGCAGATCCGGATCATTGGCGGCCTGTGGAAACGCACCAAGCTGGCCGTGGCCGACAAGCCCGGCCTGCGCCCGACGCCCGACCGTGTGCGCGAAACGCTGTTCAACTGGCTCGCGAGCCTGGCCGGTGTCGGCGGTGGTGAGTTGCCGGGCTGGCATTGCATCGATGCCTTCGCGGGCACCGGCGCGCTGGGCATCGAAGCGGCATCGCGCGGTGCCGCGAGCGTGTTGCTGTGCGAGCAGGACGCCGATCTCGTGGCGCAGCTGCAGGCCATCAAGGGCAAGCTGGACGCCGCTGCGCTGCGCATCGAGCGCGGCAACGGCGTGACCGCGGTCGAACGCGCGCCCGCCGGCAGCGTGCATGCGGTGTTCCTCGACCCGCCGTTCGAGCAGCCTGCGGTGTACGAGCCGGCGCTGCGCGCCGCCGCACGCGCGCTGCATCCCGACGGCGCGGTCTACCTCGAGGCACCGAAGCGCTGGACGGACGACGAACTGGCTCCGTTCGGGCTCGTCGGCCACCGCTACCTGAAGGCCGGCGCGGTGCACGCGCACCTGCTGCGGCCCCTCGTCGCGGCGACGGCATAATCCGCCGACCCCAGCCGACCGGCTGACCGAGAGGAAGACGATGTCCAACGTGATCGCGGTATACCCCGGGACATTCGATCCCATGACGCTCGGCCATGAAGACGTGGTGCGGCGTGCCACGCAGCTCTTTTCGCACGTGATCGTGGCAGTGGCCGCGGGCCATCACAAGAAGGCGCTGTTCTCGCTGCAGGAGCGCATCGAGATGGCGCGCGAGGTGGCCGAGCCGTTCAAGGAGCAGGTCACGGTCGAGAGCTTCTCCGGTTTGCTGCGCGACTTCGTGGTCGCGCGCAACGGCAAGGCCATGGTGCGCGGGCTGCGCGCGGTGACCGACTTCGACTACGAATTCCAGCTCGCGGGCATGAACCGCTCGCTGATGCCGAACGTCGAGACCGTGTTCCTCACGCCGAGCGACAAGTACCAGTTCATCTCGAGCACCTTCGTGCGCGAGATCGCCATGCTCGGCGGCGAGGTCGACAAGTTCGTTTCGCGCGGCGTTCAGCAAAAGCTCGCGGCGAAAGTCCGCAGCCTTGGTCGCGAGTGAATGAATCGGCCGCGCCCCGCCTGCATCCGCTGGGCGACGCGGCGTTGCTGTGCGAGTTGCCGGCCCCGGCACGGCTCGAGGTGCAGCAGAAGATCTGGGCGCTGGCATCCGAAGCCGTAGCCTGGCCCGGTGTCGGCGAAGCATTGCCCGGCATGAACAACCTCACGCTGATGTTCGACCCCGCGCAGACCGACGCCGAGGCGCTGGGTGCGCGCATCCTCGCGCTGTGGCCCCGGCTCAAGTCGACCGCGATCGCGGGGCGCGAGGTGCGCATCCCGGTTGCCTACGGGGGCGATGACGGGCCCGATCTCGGCGATGTGGCCGCACACACGGGCTTGAGCGCCGCCGAGGTGGTCAAGCGTCACTGCGCCGGCGAATACATCGTTTACCTGATCGGGTTTCTTCCCGGATTCGCGTTCCTCGGCGGCCTCGCGCCCGAGCTGGCGACACCGCGCCGTGCCGAGCCGCGAACGGCCGTGCCGGCCCGCTCGGTCGGCATCGGCGGCGAACAGACCGGCGTCTACCCGCTGGTGTCACCAGGCGGCTGGCAGCTGATCGGCCGCACGCCGCTCGAATTGTTCGACCCGTCGGCCAAAGAGCCGACGCTTCTTCGTCCGGGCGACCGCGTGCGCTTCGTCGCGGAAAGCGTCAAGCCATGATCACCGTGCTGAAGCCCGGCATGCTGGCCTCGGTGCAGGATCTGGGTCGACACGGGCATCGCCAGCTCGGGATTTGCCCTGGCGGTGCGCTGGACACCTTGGCGCTCACGCTGGCGAACCGGCTGGTCGGCAACGTCGACGCCGCCGCCGGGCTCGAGCTGACGATGGGAGGCTGCGCGCTGCGCTTCGAGAGCGCGACGCGCATCGCGCTGACGGGCGACGATTTCGGCGCCCGGCTCGACGGCCAGCCCGTCTGGCCCGGCTGGAGCGTGCCGGTTGCTGCGGGGCAGACGCTCCAGCTGGGCGGTGCGAATGCCGCATCCGATGGCAAGCCGGGCCTGCGCACCTGGCTCGCCGTCGCGGGCGGTATCGACGTCGTGCCCGTGCTCGGTTCGCGCAGCACCGATCTGAAGGCCGGCTTCGGCGGCCATCAGGGTCGTGCGCTGCGAAAGAACGACCGACTGCCGTTGGCCGCATCCGCGCTCGATGACGCCCAGCGTGAGCGCCGTGCCTTCGGCCTGCGCATGCCCGCATGGGAGACGGGCGAGGGCACGAGCCAGGCCATTGCGCTGCGCGTGATGCCGGGCCCGGAGTACGAACAGTTCACCGCGGCAGCGCGCGCCGGCTTCTGGAGTGACGGCTGGCGCATCACGCCGCAGAGCAACCGCATGGGCAGCCGCCTGGTCGGGCCCGAGCTCAAGCGTCGGCGCCATGTCGACATGCTGTCGTCCGGCGTGATCCCGGGCACGGTCCAGGTGCCGCCTTCGGGTCAGCCGATCATCCTCATGGGCGATGCCCAGACCACCGGCGGCTACCCGCGAATCGGTGTCGTGATCCGCGCCGACCTCTGGAAGCTGGCACAGGCGCCGCTCAACGGCCGGTTGCGACTGGTCGAGGTCGATGCGGTGGCGGCGGGCGCTGCCTGGGCGGCGCAACAGCGCTACCTCGACGCCGTTGCGCAAGGGTTGCGCGCAGCAGGATGGCCGGTGCAGGGGCAGAATTGAAGTCCTTCAAAGGACGCTCCCATGCAGATTGATCTGAACGCCGACCTCGGCGAAGGCTGCGACAACGACGAAGCGCTGCTTGCGCTGGTGAGTTCCGCCAACATTGCCTGCGGCTGGCACGCCGGCGACGCGAAGACCATGCGGCAGTGCGTGCGCTGGGCCATCGACAACGGCGTGGCCATCGGCGCCCATCCGAGCTTTCCCGATCGCGAGAACTTCGGGCGCAGCGAGATGAACCTGCCGCTGGATGAAGTCATCGCCGGCATGCTCTATCAGATCGGTGCGCTGGCCGCGATCGTCAAGGCAGAAGGCGGCCGGCTGACCCACGTGAAGCCGCACGGCGCGCTCTACAACCAGGCCGTGAAGGATCCGGCGCTTGCCGATGCCTTGTGCGAAGCCGTCCGGCGGTTCGATCCCTCCCTCAAGTTTTTCGGGCTGGCTGGCAGCGGCATGATCGAGGCCGCCAGGCGCGCCGGACTGCAGCCGGTCGAAGAAGTGTTCGCCGACCGCGCCTACAACGCCGACGGCAGCCTTGTCAGTCGCAAGCTGCCGGGCGCGCTGATCGAGAGTGACGCGGACGCCATCGCGCAGACGCTTTCCCTGGTGCGCGATCACCGCGTGACCGCCATCGATGGGAGCACGGTCCCCGTCAACGCGCAGAGCGTGTGTCTGCATGGTGATGGCGCGCACGCACTGGCGTTCGCGCAGCGCATTCGCGAGCGGCTTGCGAGCGAGGGCATTTCGGTTCGTGCGATGTCATGACGATCTTTTTTTGCGATTCCGGCACAAGCGGGCGCTTTCGCCGATAATGTCGAAGCTTTCTTGCGGTTTTCCCGCGAGGCGGCAGACGGTGATAGGTTGTTTTCGCGCCACAGCGGGTTTTGTTTGTTGTGATTCTGGGACTCCATCGCTTTTGTTTCTTGTTTTATTA
>SEGN01000126.1 GCA_004211245.1 Variovorax sp. | reverse complement strand
TCACTCCTGATTCGAGACATGGCGTCAGTCTCGACAGGAGCGCGTAAAAACAGGGAACAGGTTGGGAGGGAGGCTGTAAAGAAACCGTAAATGGGGTGGCTCAGGCCGACGCCGCCGCGGGCGCCGGCCTGAGCGGCGCTGCGACGCCGGACAGCCGTTCCAGCACCGCGCCCATCAGCGCGTCGGCGAAGCCGCCGCTGGCCCGCGCGTCCTGCCGGGCACTGGTGTCCACGCGCGGACGCGCGCTCCAGGCGATCCGCGCGCCCGAGGCTTCCAGGGCATTGACGAATGCCACGTCCTCACTGCAGGCCAGATGGCGGAACCCACCCGCGCGCCGATAGGCCTGCGCCGACACCCCGAGATTGGCGCCGTGGATGTGCCGGTGGCCGTCCCGGTCCAGGTAGGTCTCGAGAAAATGGGCATGCAGCAGGTCCGCGTGCTCGCCGTGGGGGGACCAGTCCGACACACCGACTGTCCCGCAGACCGCGTCGGCGTCGAGCGCCAGCTGTTCGACGAGCCAATCCGGCGCGACACGCGTGTCGGCGTCGGTGAAGGCCAGCCAGCGGGCGCCCCGCGCCAGCGCGGCCTCGGCACCCGCCGCACGCGCCATGCCGACATTGCGGGCACGGATGGTGACCGTGGCAGCGCCTGCACCGGCAGCCAGGATGCCTGTTGCGTCGCTGCAGTTGTCGAGCACCACGATGATCTCGACCGGCTCTTCGCGCAGCGCCGGATGGCGGGCCGCCTGCATGACGCTCGCCACGCAGGTGACGATGCCGGATTCTTCGTTGTGGGCCGGGATGACGATGCCGAGCATGGTGGGTGTGAGCGTAGGGAGGGGTCTTCGAGCAGGGAAAAGCGAGGCTAGCCAGTCCCATTGCAGCCCGCGTCGGCCGCGCGGCTCATGTCGTGTAGGCGGTGCGCGACCCGCACTGCGGCGCGTGTCTTTTGACATGGCGGACAAGCGAAACGCCCTGGTCGCGCTCACTTCCTACAGGCCCGTCCGCAGCCCACATCTAGTGTCGTTGTCCCATTCATCGAGATCGCCATGTCCAAAAAACCCACGACCCCCCAAGCCGAGCTCGACGCCGCGCGCGCCGCGGCACGCAATACCGACAGCGCGCCCGCACAGCCCGCACCGCCCACCGCAGGCGCCGGCGATCCGCCCGCCCAGAAGATGATCGACACCCAGGCATTGGCGAGCGGCATGCCGGCCAACGACAACAAGCCGATGGAGTACGGCGAGGCCAATGCGCAAGGGGCGCCGGTCGGTGCGACCGTGAGTCCGCCGTCCCGGTTGCCCGGCGCAAGCACGCTCTCCGAATCGAATTTTTCGGGCAAGGTCGGCACGGTCGCGCTGGAAGGCGTCAATGCCACGATCGACACGCTCGACCGCGTGCGCGTCGACTCGAGCGGACAACGCCTCACGACCAACCAGGGCGTGCCGGTCGCAGACAACCAGAACTCGCTGAAGGCAGGCGCACGCGGGCCGGCGCTGCTGGAAGACTTCATCCTGCGCGAGAAGCTCACGCACTTCGACCACGAGCGGATTCCGGAGCGCATCGTGCATGCGCGGGGTTCGGGTGCCCACGGCTTCTTCGAGTGCTATGAGCCGCTGACGAAGCACACCAAGGCTGCGCCCTTCAAGGAAGCCGGCAAGATCACCCCGGTGTTCGTGCGGTTCTCCACCGTCGCCGGCGAGCGGGGTTCCAAGGACACCGCGCGTGACGTGCGAGGCTTCGCGGTGAAGTTCTACACCGACGAAGGCAACTGGGATTTGGTCGGCAACAACATGCCGGTGTTCTTCATCCAGGACGCGATCAAGTTCCCCGATCTGGTTCACGCGGTGAAACCCGAGCCGCACCACCAGATGCCGCAGGCTGCCAGCGCGCACGACACGTTCTGGGATTTCGTTTCGCTGATGCCCGAGTCCACCCACATGCTGATGTGGCAGATGTCGGACCGTGCCATTCCGCGCAGCTACCGGATGATGCAGGGCTTCGGCGTCCACACCTTCCGGCTGGTCAACGACGCCGGCGAATCGGTGCTGGTCAAGTTCCACTGGCAGCCCAAGCTCGGCACGCACTCGATGGTGTGGGAAGAGGCAGTGAAGATCTCCGGCGCCGATCCGGACTTCCACCGCCGCGATCTGTGGGAGGCCATCGAGGCCGGCGAGTATCCCGAATGGGAACTCGGCCTCCAGATCTTCACGGAAGAACAGGCCGAGCAGTTCAGCTTCGACATCCTCGATTCGACCAAGCTCATCCCGGAAGAACTCGTGCCGGTGCAGATCGTGGGCCGCATGGTGCTGAACCGCAACCCCGACAACTTCTTCGCGGAGACGGAGCAGGTGGCGTTCTGCACGGCGCACATCGTGCCGGGACTGGACTTCACCAACGACCCGCTGCTGGCGGGCCGGATCCATTCGTATGTCGACACGCAGATCAGTCGCCTGGGCGGGCCCAACTTCCACGAACTGCCGATCAACGCGCCTGTCGCGCAGGTGCACAACAACCAGCGCGACGGCATGCACCGCCAGGCCATCAACCGGGGCCGCGTGGCCTATGAGCCCAACTCGCTGGCCGGCGGCTCCCCGTTCCAGGCCGGTGCCGCACAGGGCTTCACGAGCGTGGCCAGGCGCATCGATGCCAAGGAGAGCGCGGACAAGGTGCGCATCAAGCCCGAGAAGTTTGCCGACCACTACACCCAGGCGCGGCTGTTCTTCGAAAGCCAGACCGAGGTGGAGAAGGCGCACATCGGCAACGCGTTCCGCTTCGAGCTGTCGAAGGTCACCGTGCCGGCCATTCGCGAGCGCGTGGTGGCGATGTTGCGCAACGCATCGCCCGAGCTGGCGGCGCGGCTCGCCCAGGATCTGGGGATGGAACTGCCGGCCGCGTTGCCGAAGGCGCTGGAGAACCCCGCAACGCCCGAAGTCGAGACGTCTTCTGCCCTGTCGCTGATGGCGCGGCCCGGCGATGGCGGGATCCGCACACGCAAGGTGGCCGTGCTCGTCGCCCACGGCGTGGAAGGTGCTTCGCTCGGCAAGCTGGTCTCCGCACTGGTCGCAGCGGGTGCCGTGCCGCGTCTGGTGGCGGCCCGCCTCGGGAGCTACGTCGCGGCGGCCGGCGAGAAATTCGCCGCCGACGCGACGATGGAAAACTCGCCGGGCTTCCTGTTCGACGCGCTCGTGCTGCCCGATGGCGCAGCGGCGGTGGAAGCGCTCGCCGCCGATGCGCACACGCTCGAGTTCCTCCGGGCCCAGTACTGGCACTGCAAGCCGATCCTCGCATTCGGTGCATCGGAGGCGCTGCTGGTGGACGCACAGATTCCGATGGCGCTCCCGGACGGCTCGCCCGACGCGGGCCTCATCCTGGCCGACGCAGCGGATGCCGATGCGGCCGTGGCCGACTTCATCGCAGCAGTCGGGTCGCCCCGTCAGTTCGCGCGGGAAAACGATCCGCCGAAGGCGTGAGTTCGGTCGAAAGCGACGATGAAAAAAAGGGCCCGAAAGGGCCCTTTTTGCTGTCCGCTGCGGCTTCGATCAGTCACGCGCGCGGGCGGCGTTGCGCAGGTCGCGGATCTGGTCGTGGTTTCGCTGGGCGCCTGCGGCCTGCCGCTCGACGACCGCTTGCACATCGGCCGGCAGGCTTTGCTTCAACGCCTTGCGGTAACGCGCGATCGCGGTGTCCTCGCCGCGTTCGCAGGATTCGAGGATGGACAGCTCGCTGTCGGCACCGACGGCACCCTTGACCTGCACCCAGCCGCGATGGAGTGCACCGGCGGCCGTGCCGCCCGAAGCCGGTTCGCCGCCGTATTGGCGAATGAGCGCGATCAGCTCATCGCCAGCCTGCCGGCAACCTTCGGCGCGGCTCGCAAACAGCTGCTTGGCAGAGGCGGTTTCCACCTGCTCCGCGCAGGTCTTGAAGCCGTACTCCCCGTCACGGGTGTTTTCGAGCAGGTCGTTGAGGACCTCCACCACATCGTCATTCGACAGGGGAGCGCCGGACTGGGGGTTCGACATCAGATCATTGGCTGTGGTCATGTAAATCTCCAAAGAAAGGTTGATTGAAAAGGGGGAATGGCCGGGTCAACTCGCGGAGGGTTTACCGGCGAAGATCGTCTCCGCCTCCCGCGTTTCCGGCAGCACGTAGATCAACGCCCGGTCGTTCCCGAACGAAGGCTTGACGTACCGGTCATAGAACGCAGCGGGAACATTGACGCACCCATAGGAAATGCGGTTGTCCGCGGCCGTGGCCGTCGCGAGGCGCTCCAGGCGCCGCTCGGCCTTGTTGTTGGCGCGAACGCGGTGCATGGACACCGCGGCGTCGTAATCGATCCAGACGATGTCTTCGCCCTGGAGGTTGCGGCCGGGCTCGCTCATGAAGCGCCCGGCGGGGGTCGTTCTTTCGTGGGGCTTGATCTCGGCCATCTTTCGCTCGCCGATGCCGGGCACCGACGCATCGCCGCGCGCCTTGCCGAGCAACACCGCCGTATCGCCGAGCAGCTTTCCCTGGGCGTCATAGACAAACAGGCGGGCCTGCTTCTTGTCGATGATCGCGAAGGGCTTACTGCCGTTGTCCTTGACGACACGGATTCGTTCGGCAATGGAACGGGCGTCAGCCGACGGCCGCTCCCCTGCGCTCACGGTGCCGGCCGCCAGCGCCGCCGCGCACAGCGCCACGGCGATCGTCCGGCGGCATGGGGACGGCCGCACACGCATCATCAGTTGCGGTCAGCGCGCGCCGGGCGCATGCGCGTGGTGGTGGAGGCTTCAGGCATGGCCTGGGCCGGTGCGGCAGGTGCTGCCATCGGGGCCGCTTGCGTGTTCGCGCCGGCTGCAGGCACGCCGGTCGTGCCCATCGGAGTGCCCTGCTGGGTCTGCTGGCCTGCGCCCAGTGCCGGATTCGACACATTGGGGTTGGGCGGCGTGCCTTGCGCGAAGCTTGCGCCTGCGAAAGCGAGGGTGGCTGCGGCGATAGATGCCTTGAACAGAGTCGAGTTGGACATGTGAGGTCTCCTGAAGGTTTGCCGGCACGATTGCCAACACAGCCAAACTAGGGGCCTCGCCGTCGGTGGGCGGTGGGCTCGCCGCCCGCTCTCCTGTAGGACGGTCGACGTGTGGTCCATGAGCAACCTCCGACGCCTCCCGGAGCCGGCACGCGGCCGCTAGAACCGACCCTGGCCGTCGCCGGTGCGGTCGTGCACCCATCGCACGGCCTGCTGTTCGGCGTGCCGCCACGCCTCGGCAGCGGAGGCATAGGGATCGGTGTCGAGCGGCAATGCCAGTTGGCCGACGCCGGCCAGACCATGCTCGTACAGCACATGCGGCATGAACGCGTCTACGGCTGCAGGCACCACGCTCAGCCGGAATTGGCAGCCGTGGTATTCGAAAGTGCGATCACCGGGGGTCGTCGTCAAGTTGTCGGCCATGTTTCGTGCTCCTTTGGAGAAGCCCGAGCTTCCCGCCTGCATGCCACGCCGAGGCGCGGCACAACGGGCGACTTGTTGCAGGACGAGCGCCTGTCGGCTTCGGAACGCCGGTCAGTCCGGGACGAACTTCGCCTTGAACTTCGCTTCGTCGGCAGCGTCTTCCAGCGTGACCAGTTGGCCCATCTTGCCGTCGGAGAGCCGACATGCGGCGAACAGGCTGTAGCGACCCTTCAAGTAGTAGCTCTGCAGGTCGATCAGCATGTAGGGATACGGCAGGAACACCTGATGCTCGAACACGACGCGGTGCACGTTGCGCGGCGACGGAAAGAGTTTGTACTCGGCGGTGTCGAAGGATCTGGCGGTGGCCATCGGCGAATTCCGGTGATCGGATCAGGGCTGGCGGAACTGCTTGCGCAGCGCGGCACGGTGGCGTGCGATGTGCGCGAGCTGCGCCTCGGCCAGCGTTCCACCGAGGTCGACGGCGTCGCCGTTCAGCACCTCGTTGGCATGCGAAAGCGCGCGGGCGACCACCTCCTGTTCGCTCACGCCCTGCTGCGCCGCGAGGTCGAGCGCGACGCGCTTCATCGCTCGCTGCGACAGCATCCACATGGCGCCGAAGGCGTCCCACGCCGCAGCGGCCTCCCTGAATCTGTCGCGCTCGGCCAGGATCTCGCTGAGCGGCTTGGCCAGCAGTTCGTTGAGCGCGTCGAGCTGCTCGGCCATCGCGTCTTTCTGCGCATTGGCGGCCAGCAAGGCGTCGCCTGCGCTTTCCAGCGAAGCGGCGGCGGGTCGGGGATCGTCGGAAGAGGGCATGGAGCTGGAACAGGCCCGAACGCGGGCCTGGACAGCGATTGTGGGGCCTCCCTAGAGGCCGGCCCTGAAGGTGCTCGGCGCCCCGTAGGTCGAGAGGGTGTCGTCTTCCAGCTGTGAGAAGTTCGGACGGCGCGTGCCGCTCGAGAACAGCAGGGTGCACAGCACCAGCACAAGCAGGCCCGCGACAGCCATCCAGCCGAACCAGTAAATCAACGCGGCCGTCACGATCGGGGACAGCAGAAAAATGAAAGCTCTGAGCATGGACACATCATGCAGTGCCGAGCGGCGGAATGGTGTGCCCAATTCGACAAACTGCGCCAATTTCAGGCGAGCATCAGCCCCGTGTCAGTGAAAGGTATGCATCTCGTGTGGCAGGTGCGACCGAGTCGAGTGCCAACCGGTACGAGGTCTGGTGCCGCGCCATCATGCGGGCCGAAGCCACCGCCTTCGATTTGCAGAACCAGTGGCAGGTGTGCTGCATGAGAAACAGCTCCGCCGACATCGTGAAGGCCTTGGACTTGGCCGACTGGTTTCGCACATTGGACGCTGCATCGGCAATGCCCTTGGCATGGATGGCAAAAGCCTGCCGCAAGTCGAAGGTGGCGCGTGCCGGCAGCCTGTCGGCGAAAGGCAGGGCGATCGGCAGCTTGCTCACGCGGGCCTCGGCTTCGTCGACCCGGGCGAACCGTTCGGCAAAACGGCTGAACTGTTCCGACAGCGTCTGCTCGCTGCTGTCGAGCAGGCGCCAGATCTGCTCGCGCCGCTGCGCGTCGTCCTCGCCCAGACACCGCAGGTAGCCCTCGGTCAGCTTTTCCATGAGCCGCTCGATCTGATACGGCCCGAGTTGGCTGCTCAACAGCGCGATGCGGCGGCGCTGTTCCCTCGTCTTGATGGCATGCAGGCCGAGCGCGGCCAGGGCCACCAGAACGAGTATTTCCATGAGTCGAGTGTAGTCAGCGCGTGCGCAGCGCCGCCATGTCCAGCACGCGAAGCCCGCCGTATTCCACCCGCAACGCGCCCTGCGCCTCGAGCGTGCGCAGCGCCTGGTTCACGCGCTGGCGCGACAGGCCGATCAGGTAGGCCAGCTCCTGCTGCGTGATGCGCAGCAACTCGCCCACGCCCGGGAACAGCACCGGATTGAACAGCGCCGCGAGGTTGCGCGCCACGCGCACGTCGGGGTCGTTGAGCCGGTCGGCTTCGCGCGCCGCGATGAACTGCGCAAGCCGCTCGTTGAGCTGGTTCATCACGAAGCGGTTGAAGCCGATGGAGTGATCGAGCAGCCAGTGGAAGTCGTCGACCGGAAGGCCTGCCACGACGCTGCGGCGCAGCGCCTGGATGTTGTAGCGGTACGGTTCGCGCTTCATGGCCGTGCCCTCGCCGAACCAGCCGCCGGGCGGAAGTCCGCTGTAGGTCATCGAGGTGCCGTCGGCGTTGTCGTTGCTCATCTTGAGAAGGCCTTCGACCACGCCGAACCAGTAGGTCGGGGCACGGCCGATGCGGCAGACCAGGTCGCCGGGTTCGGCTTCGCCGACCACGACGGCCGCCTCCGCGCGACGCCGTTCGGGAGGGGTGAGCCGCTGGAGCCACGGAATATTGGCCAGTTCGGCCACGTCGGCCGGACGCACGCGGTCACGAATCGAACTGCCACCGAGAGAAGCACGTTGAACCATCGGGAAAGTCCGGGGAGTGTTGTCCCCTAGATTGTCGTTGCAACGACAAGTTGGCGTCAAAGTGCGGCCTACGATCCGCCCCACTGTGAACCTTCCGCCCCTGCCCGCCGACACCTTCCCCCGCCTGCTGGCCGCTCACGCGGCACGCC
>SEGN01000125.1 GCA_004211245.1 Variovorax sp. | reverse complement strand
CGTTCTTGTCGGCGAGCATCAATCGCCTTTGCAATCTGAACAGCAAACCGTTCTTCGCCATAGTCACGTATCACCTCGGCAATCTGCTGTGTTTCGGCCGTTGCCAGCCACTCGGCCACACTCTCGCCGCGCGTCGTGTCCATGCGCATGTCGAGCGGAGCCTCGAATCGAAAACTGAAACCGCGCGCCGGGTTGTCGATCTGCGGCGAGCTGATGCCCAGGTCCATCAGCAAGCCGGCCACGCTGGCCGCCGGCAATTCGCCCAGATCGCGAAAGCCCTGGTGCCGGATGGAAAAACGCGCATCGGTGATGCGCGCTGCTTCGGCCACTGCTTCCGCGTCCTTGTCGTACGCGATCAGCCGGCCCTCCGGGGCCAGCCTCGTCAGCATGAGGCGCGAATGGCCACCCCGCCCGAAGGTCGCGTCCACGTAGGTTCCCGCTCCCGGCGCACCCGCCGGCAGCAAGGCATCGACCGCTTCGTTCAACAAGACGGTGGTGTGAGTCCATGCGGTGTCCACGTGCGCCTTCAGAACGCCAGGTCCTGGAAGGCCGCACCGTCGGCCAGCCCCGCAGCAAGCGCCTCGGCCTCCTTGGCGTCGTGCGTGGCCTTGTCCCAGAGCTCAAAATGGCTGCCCATGCCGAGCAACAGGGTTTCGCGCGTGATGCCGGTGGCTGCGCGCAGTTCGGGCGAGACCAGGATGCGGCCGGTGCCGTCCATCTCGACGTCCATGGCATTGCCGAGAAACAGGCGCTTGAGCCACTGGTCTTTCAGCGGCATTGCGGAGATGCGCTCGCGAAACTGCTCCCACGCCGGACGCGGGAAGATCATCAGGCAGCCGTGCGGGTGGCGCGTGATCGTGAGTTGGCCGCCTGCCGTCGCGCTGAGGACGTCACGATGCCGGGTCGGCACCGACAGCCTCCCCTTGGCATCCAGACTCAGCGATGAAGCGCCTTGAAACACGAAAACGACCCCGGTTGTGGGAAGCTGCGGGTGCCCGAAAGAGGCATTTGCCGACACTTTTTCCCACTTAACTGCACTTTTTTCCACTGTAGCAGGAAACGAATGCAGCGCAACAAGGGGTCGCGGCTATTTTTTGTAATGGAATCAACGACTTAGCGGTGTTTTCGGATGCCCGAAAACACCGAATTCCGTTGCAAATGAAGCACTTAGCACACGCAATGAATGTGATGCGTGAACGCGGGCCTTGCGCCCGCCGTGCTCAGAGGATGAAGCGCGATAGGTCTTCGTCGTGACTTAGTGCCGCAAGGCGTTGATCCACGTAGGCGGCATCGATGCGAACCGTCTGCCCTTCCAGCTTGGCCGCATCGAAACTCACTTCGTCGAGCAGGCGCTCCATCACGGTCGACAAGCGGCGCGCGCCGATGTTTTCGGTGCGCTCGTTGACCTCGAACGCGATGGTGGCGAGGCGGGTGATTCCGTCGGCCGTGAAGTCGAGCGTCACGCCCTCGGTGTCGAGCAGCGCCTGGTACTGCTTCACCAGCGAGGCACGGGTCTGCGTGAGGATGCTTTCGAAGTCCGCCACCGACAGCGACTGCAATTCGACGCGGATCGGGAATCGTCCCTGCAGTTCGGGGATCAGGTCGCTCGGCTTGCTCAGGTGGAACGCGCCACTCGCGATGAACAGCATGTGGTCGGTTCGCACCACGCCGTACTTGGTGGTGACGGCCGTCCCCTCGACCAGCGGCAGCAGGTCGCGCTGAACCCCCTGGCGGGAGACGTCGGAGCCCTGCGCCTCGCTGCGCGTGGCCACCTTGTCGATCTCGTCGATGAACACGATGCCGTTCTGTTCCGCGTTGCGGATGGCCTCGGCGCGAACCTCGTCCTCGTTGAGCAGCTTGCCGGCTTCCTCGTCGATCAGCAGGCGCATGGCCTCGGCGATCTTGAGCTTGCGCGTCTTGCGCTTGCCCCCGCCGATCTGGCCGAACATGCCGCGCAGCTGCTCGGTCATTTCCTCCATGCCGGCCGGGCCCATGATCTCGAGCGGCGCTCGGGTTTCGGCCAGGTCGATCTCGATGTCCTTGTCGTCGAGCGCCTTCTCGCGCAGCTTCTTGCGGAAGGCCTGGCGCGTCGCGTTGTTGCCATCGGGCGCGGCGCCTTCGGCCGTGCGCGCCGGGGGCAGCAGCACGTCGAGGATGCGGTCCTCGGCCGCATCCTCGGCGCGCATGCGCACCTTGGCGCTCTCGGCTTCGCGCGTCTGCTTGACGGCGATCTCGGCCAGGTCGCGGATGATCGAATCGACGTCCTTGCCGACATAGCCGACTTCGGTGAACTTGGTGGCTTCGACCTTGATGAAGGGCGCGTCGGCCAGCCGCGCGAGACGGCGCGCGATCTCGGTCTTGCCGACACCGGTCGGGCCGATCATGAGAATGTTCTTCGGCGTGATCTCCGCGCGCAGTGCGCCTTCCACCTGCTGCCGGCGCCAGCGGTTGCGCAAGGCGATCGCCACGGCGCGCTTGGCCTGCGGCTGGCCGACGATGTGGTTGTCGAGTTCGGAAACGATTTCCTGGGGCGTCATGGACATAAGAAAACGGGCCGCCTTCAGAGCGTTTCGATGGTGTGGTTCATGTTGGTGTAGATGCAGATCTCGCCGGCGATCTCCAGCGACTTCCGCACGATCTGCTCTGCGGTGAGCTCGGTGTTGTCGAGCAGCGCCTGTGCCGCCGCCTGTGCATAGGCCCCGCCCGAGCCGATCGCGATCACGCCGCGCTCAGGCTCCAGCACGTCGCCATTGCCGGTGATGATCAGCGAGGCCGTGGCATCTGCGACCGCGAGCATGGCCTCGAGCTTGCGCAGCACGCGGTCGGTGCGCCAGTCCTTGGTGAGCTCGACGGCCGCGCGGGTCAGGTTGCCCTGGTGCTTCTCGAGCTTGGCCTCGAAGCGCTCGAACAGCGTGAACGCGTCCGCCGTGGCCCCCGCGAAGCCGGCCAGCACCTTGCCGTGGTACAGGCGCCGCACCTTGCGTGCCGTGCCCTTGATGACGATGTTGCCCAGCGTGACCTGCCCGTCGCCGCCGATCGCGATCTGATCGCCGTCGGGGGTTTTGCGGCGCACACTGACGATCGTGGTTCCGTGAAACTGTTCCATCGAAGCCATCTTGGGCCGCCCGCAGGCGATGCAAGCCCCGCTGCGATCAATTCGTCCGAACGGCGACGCCTGCGTGATCGGCAATGCCGATGACCTTGAAGAAGGCGGCGATCATGCGGTGGGTGTCGACGAATTCGACCCGCTGCCCGCTCGCGGCGCGCGCCATCACCCAGTTGAGCAGCGTGCCGGCCGCGGCGAAGTCCATGCGCACCAGCGCCGCGCAGGACACCGTGGGCGTCGGCGCGTCGACCAGCTCGAGGTCGAGTTGCTGCAGCAGGCCGTGGCACTCGCCCGAGACCTCGCCGGCCAGCAGCGTGTGGCCTGCCACGGCCGCGGTGGGTGCCGCCTCGGCCGAGGGCGTGTTCCCCATGGCCTCCAGCGAAAAGCCCGGGGTCCCGGTCCGCTGCGCACTCGGCGCGCCGACGGCGGTGTAACTTCCCACGGGGTCTTCCCAGGGCGGCGGGGACACCTCGTAGGTGATGCAGTAATTGAGCGCCGTGAGTTCGAAGTCGTCGGCGTCGTGCACCGCGCGCAGCACGGCCATGCGCAGCTGCCACCAGACCGGATCGGTCGCGCGTTCGTTGCTGGGCGTGGCAGCGGCCAGCACGTGCAGCAGCCGCTCGGCGCCGACAAAGCGAAGCTGCACCGCCGACGACGCCCAGTGCTCGAACAGCGCGCGCAGCGGGCCCGCAGCGTTCGCATCGATGCGGGTCAGCATGCGCCAGTCGAGCGTCCAGACTGCGCCCGCGCCCGCCAGCGCCTGGGTCAGTCCGGACAACGCCTCCCGCGTCAGCTGCTGCGGGCTGAACCAATTGGCCCCGCTCGAGGTGTCGCTGGCCGCGGCCACCAGGTTCGCCGTGCCGGCGGCCTGGACGTCGCGCGCGAGCAGGCGCAGCGAGATCCATTCGGGTCCGGGTCGCTTCAGACGCTGGGCATAGCGGGTGCTGGCCTGCACGAACTTCTCGGCGTCGCCGGTGGCCCGGTAGAGGTCGAGCAGGCCGCGCCAGGTGTCGACGTGGTCGGCCTGCGCGCCGTCGGGCGCCAGGCTCTGCAGCAGGATCGCTTCGGCACCGGCATCGTCGCCATGGGCAAAACGGATCGCCGCCTCCTCCAGGCTGCCGTCGATCATCAGACGGGAGGGATGCAGGGTGCCGCCGATGGTGCTGGGTTCCAGCGCCGCGGGCGGCGGCAGGCCGGGCGCCGTGTCGGCATAGGCACGCGCCTGCCGTGCAGCCAGCTCTTCCGGGCTCGGCGGGGTCGCGCTTTCGGCGTTCTCGCCGGGTGCGCGGCCCTTCCACCACTGCTGAGACATCTGCTCTTCGATCTCGTCGATCTTCTTGAGCGTCAATGCACGGCCTTCGGTCTTGCCGCCATTGCTGTTGACGTTGAACTGCGAGGGATGCGCATTCGGGTCGCGGGCGCCCGCGGCCTCTCGCTGGCGCAGCTTGCGCAGCATGTCGAACTCGCGGCGGCGAACGAAATCGTTGCGCTGGCGCCGCTCGATCATTTCCTTCAGCATCTCCCGGCTGTAGCCGGTGTCGCCCGCGCCAGTGCCGTCGGCGTCCTGTGCGTCCAGTTCCGCCCAATCCTTGAGCGGATTCCGGACGAACTTCGCGACCTTCGACAGCAGGCGACCCGGCTCCTCTTTGGCCATGTGCGTATCTTCTAGTCGCCGAACATCTTCTGCTTGAGCTCGCGGCGCTGTTGCGCTTCGAGCGAGAGCGTGGCGGTCGGGCGGGCCAGCAGCCGGCCGACGCCGATCGGCTCGCCGGTTTCGTCGCAGTAGCCGTAGTCGCCGGCATCGATGCGCTGGATCGACTGTTCGATCTTCTTCAGCAGCTTGCGCTCTCGGTCACGCGTGCGCAACTCGAGCGCATGCTCTTCCTCGATGGTGGCGCGGTCGGCGGGGTCGGGGACCACCACCGTGTCTTCGCGCAGATGCTCGGTGGTCTCGCCGGCGTTTTCGAGGATGCCGCGCTTCAGTTCGATCAGCTTCAGGCGGAAGAACGCCATCTGCTTCTCGTTCATGTACTCGGCATCGGGCATCGCGATGACCTCGGCGTCGCTCAACTGGTCGGCCGACTTGGCCTTCCAGTTGTTGGCGAGCTTGGCGTCCTTCTTCAGCGCCACATGCGGCGGCGGCACCAGCGCGGTCGATGCGACCTGGGTGAAGCTGGACTTGGCAGCAGTCGAGGCGACCGACTGCGCCATGGAGGGCACGGTCAGTTGAGACAAGCGCGAGACGCGCCCACCGCGGGCGGGCGCGGGCGCCGGCGTCGGGGTGGACGGTGTCGCCGGGGCGGTAGTGGAGGCGGCAGCCGTTTTTTTCATGGAGGTCGGGGCAGGTGCAGGAGGGACGGCGGGGCGGCCGGCCGGTTTGGCCGATTTGGCCGTGACGGGTTTCGAGGTGCCGGTCTTCGCGGCGGGAACCCTGGGCGCTGCGGTCGCGGCGGCCTTGGCGGCCGTCTTCTTGACGACCGTTTTGGCGGGTGCAGCCTTGGCGGCGGGTTTCTTCACGGTGACTGGCTCCTTGGACGGGCTCGAACGCGCTTTCACAGGATGTCTCCTCCCCGGGGAATCACTGCGGGCCGAAGCCACGCGGGTTCCCGTTTTCAGCATGCTCGCCAGTGGCGACCCACGGGGTTATACCCCCGTTTGCAGGCCACGAACGCGCGCTCTCCTGTGCCGGGAGCCACATCCATCACACAAGCAGCCGGATGCGGCCCCGGAACAGGCGCGCGATTGTATAGAGAAGTTCGCCCTGCGCGCTCGGCCGTTCACACCAGGCACTGGTCGAGGCCTTGCTCGAGGATTTCGCGCGGCAGCTCGATGCCGATGAACACCATGCGGCTCTGGCGCGCCTCGTCCGGGCCCCATTCGGGGCCCAGGTCGCTGCCCATCAGCTGGTGCACGCCCTGGAAGATCACCTTGCGCTCGGTGCCCTTCATATGGAGCACGCCCTTGTAGCGCAGCATGCGCGGGCCGTAGATGTTGACGATCGCACCCAGAAAATCCTCCAGCCGGGCCGGGTCGAATGCACGATCCGCCTTGTAGACGAAGCTCTTGACGTCGTCGTCCGTATGGTGATGGTGGCCATGGCCCTCGTGCGCATGCGAGGGGTGGTCGCAGTGCTCGCCGTGCGCATGGTCATGGTCGTGGTGGTCGTGGTCGTCTTCTTTCAGGAAGTCCGGGTCGATGTCGAGCTTCGCGTTCAGGTTGAAGCCGCGCAGGTCGAAGATGTCCTTCAGCGGCACATCGCCGAAATGCGCCTTCTGCTGAGGTGCACGCGGGTTCATGTGCTTGAGGCGATGGATCAGCGCCTCGGTTTCCTCGGCCGACACCAGCTCGCTCTTGCTGATGAAGATCTGGTCGGCAAAGCCCACCTGGCGGCGCGCTTCCTGGCGGTCGTTGAGCTGCTGGGGCGCGTGCTTGGCGTCGACCAGCGTCAGGATCGAGTCGAGCAGGTAGCTCTCGGCGATCTCGTCGTCCATGAAGAAGGTCTGCGCGACCGGGCCGGGGTCGGCCAGGCCGGTGGTCTCGATCACCACGCGGTCGAAGTCGAGCAGGCCCTTGCGCTTCTTGGCGGCCAGCAGTTGCAGCGCTTCGCGCAGATCCTCGCGGATGGTGCAGCAGACGCAGCCGTTGCTCATCTGCACGATCTGCTCCTTCGACTCCGTCACGAGGATGTCGGAGTCGATGTTTTCCTCGCCGAATTCGTTCTCGATCACGGCGATCTTCTGGCCGTGGGCTTCGGTCAGGATGCGCTTGAGCAGGGTGGTTTTGCCGGAGCCGAGAAAGCCGGTGAGGATGGTCGCGGGGATGAGGGCCATGGGAGATGCTCCGGAAGCGGACGGTGAAACGGGGGGAGGGCCGAAAGTTTAGGCCCGCAGAGGATTCCTTACTTGCGCACGACCACGAGACCCTTCAAGTACTCGCCTTCCGGAAACTCGATGGTCATCGGATGGTCCGGCGCGGCGCCCAGGCGCTCGCTGATGTAGCCGTCCACCCCGGCGTCGAGCCCCGCACCCGCCACGACCTTGTGGAACAGGTCGGCGCCGATGCCGCCGGAGCAGCTGAACGTGAGCAGCACGCCGCCCGGCTCCAGCAGCTTGAGCGCAAGACGGTTGATGTCCTTGTAGGCGCGCGCCGCGCGTTCGGCGTGCGCCACCGTCGGCGCGAACTTGGGGGGATCGAGCACGATCGCGTCGAAGGTGCGGCCTTCCTCGATGAAGCGTCGCAACGAGGCGTTGACGTCGGCATCCAGCCAGTCGCAGGTCGCGCCGTCGAAGCGGTTGAGCGCGACGTGCGCCTTCGCGCGCTCCAGCGCGGGCAGCGACGAGTCGATCGAGGTCAGCGTGGCGCCCTGGAGCGCGCCGGCCGCCCTCAGGCCCGCGAGCGCCGCGACCGTGAAGCCGCCCGTGTAGCAAAAGCAGTTGAGCACGCGGCGGAATTTCCGGTGCCGCGCGATTTCGGCGAAGCGTTGGCGGCTGTCGCGCTGGTCGAGGTAGAAACCGGTCTTGTGGCCGGTCGCGACGTCGAGCGTGAGCTGCCAGTCGTGTTCGCGGATCGTGATCTCCGTGGGCCCGTCGCCGCGCAACCAGCCCGTCACCGGCTTCAGGCCTTCGCGCTCCCGGCCGCTGGCGTCGGAGCGCTCGTAGAGCCTGACGGGCAGCGACAGCGCGTGCGCAAAGCGCCGTGAGAAAAGCCGCGTCGATGCGTTGCGCCTCGACAAAGCTCCAGGCACGCGCCCGGATCTGCGACGCGGGGCTGAACGCCGCCCACGCGAGGAACTTGCCGTCGTGCGACTCGACGCGCACCGTCTCGCCTGCGTCCGCGCCCCCGCGCGCGATGGCGGATTCGAACACCCACGGGTGGCGGCGCAGCAGGGACTTTTCCTTGCCAGGCTTGAGGCGGAGCGTTTTCATAGCAAAGTTCCGATTCTCCGCTTTGCAGGCCACAGGCTCCGGAGAAGAGCCGTGTCCGTGCGAAACTCCCACTGGCAAGCATCCATACTGAGTGAATCGTCGCTCGCTCGAGTCATTGAAAGGCACCGCGTTGAGCATTCCCATCTTTATAAGACGCGTGATTCTGCGCAACTACCGAAGCATCGGGAGCTGCGACGTCGAGCTTGGCCCTCTTACCTACCTCGTTGGTGCCAACGGGTCTGGGAAAAGCAACTTTCTAGATGCGCTGCATTTGGTCGCCGATGCACTCACCGGCTCGTTGGACAACGCTCTGAACAAGAGAGGGGGCTTATCTGAAGTCCGACGTCGCTCCAACGGCCATCCCACACATTTTGGGATTCGACTCGAGTTCTTGCTTGATGGCGTGATGGGTCACTACGCGTTTGAAGTGGGTACGCGCCAAGGACAAGGCAACGAGGTTCAAACCGAGGAATGCATGCTGGGAGGCGTTGGTAAGGGCCCCTACTTCCGCATTGAGCGCGGCGTCCTCAAGCGTAGCAGTGAAGCAACGTTTCCTTCCGTGACTGCCGATCGCCTCGCGCTTGTAAGTCTGTCAGGCTTGGTTGCATTCAGACCACTGTTCGACGCGCTCACGGCGATGGGCTTCTACAACCTGAATCCCAAGGTCATGCGAGAAATGCAGAGCCCACAAGACGGCCGCTTGCTAAAACCGGTCGGCGAGAACATCGCGAGCGTAGTTGGCCATCTCGAACGGGTCGCGCCAGAGGCAATGAAGACAATACAGGAGTACTTGCAGACGGTTGCGCCGATGGTTCAAGGGGTTGAGCGAAAGAAGATTGGCCCGATGGAAACGTTGGAGTTCCGGCAGGACATGCACGGCTCTAAACATCCGTGGCGTTTCCTTGCTCAAAACATGTCGGACGGAACACTGCGAGCGCTTGGCGTGCTTACCGCGTTGTTCCAGGGCAATATTGACTATGCACCTTCGCTGATCGGAGTCGAGGAGCCGGAGACCGCTCTGCACCCGGCAGCAAGTGCTGCCCTCCGCGAAGCGCTTGTTCGCGCATCCAAGAAGACTCAGGTGATCGTGACGAGCCACAGTCCAGATCTTCTCGACGATCGAAATCTCGATCCCAGCTCGCTGCTCGCTGTGCTATCTGAAGGGGGTGAAACTCGCATAGCACCGCTGGATGAAGCCTCTCGCGCATCGATGCGAAGCCATTTGTTTTCCGCGGGCGAACTGCTGAGACTGAACCAGTTGGCTCCAGATCGCAACGTCCTTGACGCACAAGACAAGAAGCAGGTCGAACTCTTCGCGCGGACACTTTCTTGACCATCGTTGTACCCATCGTCGAGGGTGACGGAGAGGTCGCGGCCCTGCCTGTGCTGCTCCGTAGACTGGCCGAGTGGAAGACGCCGGAAATTCCCCTTCGTATTTCCACACCCATTCGGGTCTACAAAGGCCGTTTTCTGAATAAGGAGGAGGAGTTCCGCCGGCACCTTCTGCTCGCAGCCGCCAAGACCGGGGACGACGGCTGGGTACTGGTGCTCCTCGATGCGGATGACGATTGCCCAGCAGAACGTGGTGCTCTCATCCTAGAACGCGCCAGGCAAATGATTCCTCACCGACCTGTATCGGTCGTGCTCGCCAACAGGGAATATGAAGCTTGGTTCATCGCAGCTGCGTCTTCGCTTGATGGACAACGCGGTTTCTCGTTGGAAGCAGAAGCAAATCCAGCCGACGCCGAGTCACCGCGAAACGCAAAGGGCTGGATGGCTCGCCGCATGCCAACAGGCTACAACGAAACAACGGATCAGCCCGCGTTCTCTGCACGAATCGATTTGCAGTTGGCTTTCAACTTCCGGGTGTAGACCTGCGTGGTCGTGATGTTGGCGTGTCCCAGCAGCTCCTGCACCGCGCGCAGGTCGCTGCTGGACTGCAGCACGTGGCTCGCGAACGAATGGCGCAGCATGTGCGGGTGCACCGGCGCAGCGAGGCCGGCCTTGAGGCTGCGCTCGCGCAGCAGTTTCCAGACGCCGTGCGCCGTCACGCGCGTGCCGCGGGCCGACACGAACAGCGCCGCGTCGTCCAGAGGCCCGCGCACCGCGATCCATGCCCGAAGCGCCTCGGCTGCCTTGGTGCCGACCGGCACACCGCGGCGTTTGCTGCCCTTGCCGAGCACCTGCGCCTCGCCCGAGGCCAGGTCGACCCAGCCGCGCGCTGCGGCGCCGGGCTGAACGTCGAGCCCGACGAGTTCGCTCACGCGCAGGCCGCAACCGTAGAGCAATTCGACGATCGCGCGGTCGCGCGCCTCGACACGCGGGTCGGCGTCGGGATCGGGGTCGCTGAATTCGGCCAGCCGCACCGCATCGTCGACCGCCAACGCCTTCGGCAGCGGCCGGTCCGCCTTGGGCGCCTTCACGTCCTGCACCGGGTTGCTGCCGACCAGTCCCTCGTTGCCGAGCCACCGGTAGAAGCTGCGCCAGCACGACAGCACCAGGGCGATGCCGCGCGACTCGCGTCCGGCACCGTGCAGCTGCGCCATCCAGCGCCGGATGTGCGCGGTCTGGACCTGGTCGAACCGCAGGTCGGTGGCGGCGGCCTTCTGCCTCAGCGTGCCGAGATGAATCGCGTAGAGCTCCACCGTGCGCGCGGCCAGCCGCCGCTCGACGCGCACGTGTTCGAGGTACCTGTCGACCAGTGCATCGCCGGGGTCAGAAGTAGCCATGAACGGCATTGTTGACGATGGCGAGCGGCTCGCGCAGTGCGCCCTTGAACACCATGCCCCAGGTGCGCCAGCACGAGGTGGGTGCTGCGGCGTACTGCACCTGGAAGTCGCGATCGAAGCCGCTGGCACGCGCCAGACGCTCGATGCGCCACAGGTGGTAGGGCTCGGAGACGACGACCACGCTGCGCACGCCGGCCGCCTGCAGCAACTCGCGCGACATGGCGAGGTTCTGCCGCGTCGAAGACGACACCGGCTCCAGCTGCAGCGGCCCGGCGTAGCCGACGCTGCGGGCGTGCCGCTCCATCACCTCGGCCTCGATCCGGCCGTCCTCGCGGTCGACGCCCCCGGACATCAGCAGGCGCTGCACCAAGCCGGCCTGCGCCAGCTGCACTGCGGCGTCGACGCGCCCGGTCAGGCAGGGATTGGGTTTGCCGCGCAGCCAGGCGCGGTTGCCGAGCACCATGGCCACCTCGGCCGGCTGCGTGGGCGGGCCGGCGAGACGGTCGGCCGCGTGCCGCCAGACCGTCGCCCACACGGCGGCATAGCCGGCCAGGGCGACGAAGAGCGCGACCGACAGCCACCGGCGCCAGCGCCGTGCGGCGCCAGCTTTCAAGGCCGCAGCCGCGAAAGCGCCGCCGATGCGAGTTCGGCGATGCGCTCGAGGAAGTCGGTGCCCATCTCGGCGTTGAAGCGCTGCGCATCCGGCGAGGCCAGCACCAGCAGGCCGAAGGCCGGCGCCTCCGGTTCGGCGCGCAGCGGGATCAGGGCGATCGACACCGCCGCACGGGAATCGCCGAGCCAGCTGGCCGCCTCGAAGCCCGAGTTGAGGCCGCAGTACGGGGAGGTCAGCGAGGTGGCCAGCGCCTTCACGTCGTCGCTGACCCACTGGGCATAGCCTTCGCTCCAGTAGGCGTTGTCGCAGTCCCAGACCTTGATCGCGGTCTGCGGCACCATGAAGAGCGTCTGCAGGTCGGCCGCGATCTGCCAGGGCAGGCCGCGCGGATCGCGCGTGGTGAGCAGGCCGCGCGTCCAGCGCTGCAGCCGGTCGGCCGTGACGACGTTCTCCGTGCCGTGGCGCACCATGTCCATCAGCCGGTGTTCGAGCGCCTTGATCTTCTCGCGCAGCATCTCGGCCTGGCGCTCCTGCAGGCTCACGGCCCGGTTGCCGTGCGGACTGGTCAACTGCACCTGTGCCAGCAGCTGGGCATGGCGCTCGAAGAAGTCGGGCGTGTTCGACAGGTAATTGGCGATGTCGTCTTCGGTGATCGGGTTCATGGCATCGGAGGGATGGATGGTTTTCATGGCTGGTCGGGTACGTCTATGTCGCCTTCGAACACGGTCATCGCCGGGCCGGTCATCAGCACCGGCTGGCCGATGCCGGCCCACTCGATGGTGAGGCGTCCGCCCCGGGTGTCGACATCGACGCGCGTGTCGAGCCGCCCGAGCCGGATGCCAGCGACCACCGCCGCACACGCACCGGTGCCGCAGGCCAGCGTCTCGCCGGCGCCGCGCTCGAACACGCGCAGGCGGACCTGCGAGCGGCTCACCACCTGCATGAAGCCGGCGTTGACGCGTTGCGGAAAGCGCGGATGGTGCTCGATCAGCGGGCCCTGCTCGGCGACGGGCGCGGTGTCGACGTCGTCGACGATCTGCACCGCGTGCGGGTTGCCCATCGACAGCACCGCGACCGCGACGATGGCGCCTTCGGCCCGCGTCGACAGCGCGAGATGCCAGGTCTCCCAGCCGCCATCGGGCTGCGCGGTGAGACCCGCGTCGTCGAACGGGACCCGCGCCACGTCGAACACCGGCGCGCCCATGTCCACGGTGACGCGGCCGTCGGCGCCCATGCGCGGCTCGATCACGCCCGACAGCGTCTGCACGCGCACCGCGTCCTTCGCCGTCAGCCCCTGCTCGCGCACGAAGCGCATGAAGCAGCGCGCGCCGTTGCCGCACTGTTCGACCTCGCCCCCGTCGGCGTTGTGGATCACGTACTGGAAGTCGATGCCCGGTGCCGGCGAGGGCCGCACCGTGAGGATCTGGTCGGCGCCGACGCCGAAATGGCGGTCGCCCAGGAAACGGTACTGGGCAGGGGTCAACGCGAGCGCGCCGCGCGTCTCGTCCAGCACGACGAAGTCGTTGCCGGCCCCCTGCATCTTGGTGAAGCGGATTCGCATGCGGCGATTATCGGCCGCGCAACCTGTCGAGCGCGCGGTCCAGGAAGGCCAATCTGTCCTGGCCCCAGAAACGCTCGCCGTCCAGCACATAGGTCGGCGCGCCGAACACGCCCTGCTCGACCGCCTCGGCGCTGTTGGCCCGGTAGACGGCCAGCGTTTCGGCAGCCTGTTCGAGCGCCTGCAACGCGGCGCCGTCGTAGCCGTTCTCGTCAGCCACGGCAATGCGCACCTCTGCGGCCGAGGTGTCGCGCTCCTCGGCCCACAGCGCGCGCAGCAATGCATGCGACAGCGGCTGCGCATCGAGCCCCTGCAACTGCGCGGCGATCACCATCCAGCCCGGGTACTTGTTCCAGTCAGGGTCGGCCGGCACCGCCTTCGGGTAATGCGCAGGCGCCAGGTTGAGCGGCATGCCGAGGTGGTCGCGCCAGCGCGCGAGTTCCAGGGCGTGGTAGCTGCGGCGCGGCTCCGGCCGGGTCTTGAGCGGGATGCCGCCGGTCTGCGGCACCACCGCCTGGAAGTCGTATGGCTTGAGTGCGAGACGGACGTGGTGCCGGCGCACGATGTCCTGCAACTGCGGGCCACCGAGGTAGGCCCAGGGGGAGGAGAGGCTGTAGTAGCAATCGAGCGCGATCATGGGCGCATTGTCATTCGCAGCGCGAGTCGGCGGTGCGCGGCCGGGCGGCCTCGGCGGAGGTACAGGGTCGGGGCACATCGACCAGCCGCGGCGGCGGCACGCCCTCCGACGAAAGCGGCCGGAATTCGCCGCGCGTCTGGCAGCCTGCCACGGCCAGGATGATCGCTAGCGCCGCCACCGCGCGACGACCGTTGGAGAAATTCTTCTTCGTTGCATGCATGCGCGCCCCCTTGTTCGAACCGATTCGGATGGCCGCATCGTAGCGCTGCCCTTTTGAACTATCGTGGGCCCATGTCTCCGCAAGCCCACACTCCCCGCGAACTGCCGCCGGTGCCCGTGCAATTCGCCGCGAGCGCACGCGACGCGTCCGCGCTCGAAGCGCTGGCCCGACAGGCCCGTGCCGACCTCGAGCGCATCAACGTGCCGCCGCCGGCATGGGTGTTGCCTGCCGAAGCGGCGACGGACGATGCACCGGTGCTCGACGTGCTCGTGGCCGGCGCCGGCATGTGCGGGCAGACCGCGGCGTTCGCGCTGCGGCGCGAGGGCATCGTCAACGTCCGCTTGATCGATCGCGCGCCGCGCGGCGGCGAGGGGCCCTGGGGCACCTACGCCCGCATGCTCACGCTGCGCAGTCCCAAGCAGGTCGGCGGGCCGGAACTGGGCGTGCCGTCGCTGAGCTTCCGCGCCTGGTACGAAGCACAGCACGGGGCCGACGGCTGGGCCGCGCTGCACAAGATCGGCCGCATCGACTGGCGCGACTACCTGCTCTGGCTGCGCGACACGGTCGGCCTGCCCGTGGAGAACGGCGTGGCGCTGCGCAAGGTGTCGCACAGCGATGACGGACGGCTGCTCACGGCCGAGCTCGAGGACGCACACGGCCGCTGCGAGACCGTGCGCACGCGCCAGCTCGTGCTGGCGCTGGGTCGCGACGGCAGCGGTGCGCCGCGCTGGCCCGAGTTTCCATCGCTGAAACGAGACGACGCGCAGGCCGCGGCGCGCGTGTTCCATTCGGCCGACGCGATCGACTTCGGCGCATGGGCCGGCCAACGCATCGCCGTGCTCGGCGCCGGCGCTTCGGCCTTCGACAACGCGGCCAGCGCCCTCGAAGCCGGCGCCGCACAGGTGGTGCAGTTCGTGCGTCGTCCCTGGCTGCCGCAAATCAACAAGAGCAAAGCCGCCTCGTCGCACGGCTTCCTGCGCGGCTTCGAGGCGCTCGACGACATGCGCAAGTGGCGCGTCTACACCTACATCTTCGAGCAGCAGGTGCCGCCGCCCTGGGAAACGGTGCGGCGCTGCGACGCGCACGCCAATTTCACGCTGCGGCTCGCCACGCCCTGGCACGACGTGGCGCCCGACCAGGGGGGCGTGACCGTCACGTTGACCGACGGAACGGCCGAGCGCTTCGATGCGGTGATCTTTGGCACCGGCTTCGATGTCGACCTGCTGGACCGGCCCGAGATCGCGCGCTACACGCCGCACATCGACACCTGGGCCGACCATGTCCCGCCCGAAGATGCGCAGCGCCACGCGGAGGCCGCGCGCTTTCCGTATCTCGGCACCGGCTTCGAGTTGCAGGGCACGACCCACGGCGCGGCACTGCGCCGCATGCGGCTGTTCAATTGGGGCGCCACCATGAGCCACGGCGCGCTGGCCGGCGACATCCCGGGCCTGGCGATCGGCGCCACGCGACTGGCGCAGGCAGTCGCGCGCGACCTGTTCGTGGAAGACGCCGATCGGCACTGGGCCAGGCTGCAGGCGCACACGGAACCCGAACTCCTCGCCACCCGCTGGTACAGGCCGACCGACTGATCGGCCAAACGCATGCGCCAGCGCGAGCAGGTTGCTGCACGCACTTCCAGTTGCGGTCGATGCGCGCCGCGCGTTCGGAAATGAGGCCGTTTCACCTATATGCTGCGAAACCCATCGTCGTCGCGCCGCCATGAAAATCCAGATCGAACGCCCGCCCACTGCCAGTCTGCTGCACGACCGGGTGTTCGCCGGTCTCAAGGACGAACCCCTGGTTTTCGTGACTTCTTCGGCCGGATTGATTCGCCTGATCGACCGGGCGAGCCGCGACGATTGCACCATCGACGAAGCGGCCCGGCTCGTGCACAACGAGCCGCTCGTGTCGGCCAGGATGGTGGCCATGGCCAACAGCGCGGCCTACAGCCGCAACGATCGCGTCGTCACCAACGTCAAGGATGCACTCGGGATGCTGGGGCTGGGCGTGCTGAAAGCCGTTGCAGGCGCCGTGGTGGTGGGCCAGCTCGCGGACAAGGCGGCCCGGCCCAACGAACTGACCGTTTCCCGGTTGTGGGCGCACAGCCTCGAGGTGGCTGCGTTGGCCTCGGTCATTGCGGGCAACTTCACGCGCGTCCCGCCCGAGACGGCGCTCTTCGCGGGCATCCTGCATGAAATCGCCGGTTTCTATGTCTTGTCGAAGGCCGATCAACTCGTCGACTTGACCGGCGGGGATGTGGTGGACGCGGTGCGCCGCGACACGGCCAGCCAGGAAGCAGGCTCGGCCTCGGTGCTGGCTGCAGGAACGCGTCGACTTCTCTCGGCGCTGCAGATTCCCGACGAGGTCGCCGAAGCGATCGACGGCCTGTGGCGCGGCTACCTGATCGTGCCGCCGGAAACCTTGGGCGACACGCTGATGGTCGCCAACCTGATGGCCACCACGCCCTCGCCCTTCGATGCGGCCGACGGCAAGGCCGCCCTGTCGGAGGTCGACCTCGACCACGTGATGAACAAGAGCGAAGTGGCACTCGTCCTGCGCAAGGCCTACGACGAGATCCTGTCGATCCAGCAGGCTTTCAACAGGCGCTCCGGCTGAATCCCTGCACGCGAACATCCATTGGCAACGGCAGTGCGTACCTGAAAGGTGGATCAAGCGCACACGCAAAAGCGCTTGTCCTACTGCGCAGGGGCGCCGGGCTGTCAGTCTGGCATGCGTGTTTCAACCTTTCTCTCTCTTCAGGAGCCAACCATGAATCGCAAATTTCTCGCCGTGCTGATCGCCGGATTCTTCGCTGCCGGTGCCCAGGCACAGCCCAACCCCCCCGGTGTCGCGGTGCCTCCGAACACCCCGGGCATTGCCACCGACAAGGCCACGCAGGCGGGTGAAATGCGCAAGGATCGCCGGCCCGCCGGGATGGTGAGGCCGCCTGCCGGCGACCAGCCGAAGGCACCCGAAGGCGGCGCCGTGGGGACCGACCGCGCGGCCATGGCCGGCGAGGCGCGCGCCGAGACGCGGGATACGCGTCGTCCGGGCAAGCCGAAGCCCCCGCAGCGCGGCACGCCCAAGTAATCAGGGTCGGCCGGTCGGGACGCGCTCGCGGATGCGGGCTGCAGCCCACGCGCGAAGGATCGCCACCGCCTCGCCATCGCGCCACTGCTGCGCGGGCAACGCCCGCTGCAGCAATGGGGCTCCGGCTTCGGCACGCAGCGCCTCCACGTCGATGGGATGCCGCGCTTCGGCGGAAACCCCGTCGAATGCGGCACCCGACTGTGCCAACGAGGCGGCATAGAACAGCCGGCGAATCCCGGCGATGTGCATTGCTGCAGCACACAGCGCACAGGGTTCGCACGAAGTGTAGAGATCGCAGCCCGCGAGGTTCACGGTCTGCAGCTTCCGGCACGCGTCGCGTATCGCTTCGATCTCGCCATGCGACCCGGCACCAGGCCGTAGCTTTCGAACCCGCAGCCGCGCGCCGCAGCGTGGGTGACGCAATCCAGCGCCACGGCCAGCTCGTCGTCGCGTCGCAGGTTGTAGCGCAGGCCGATCAGCATGGCGCGTTCCAGCATGTCCGGGTTGCCATAGGGCGACCACGTATCGCGAATGCCGTCGTTGCCGCCGAGCACGGTCACACCGGCCTGTCGGCAGATCATGAGCGGCGGCACGCTGCGCGAGGGCGGCGCACTGGTGATCAGCACCACGCCGAGCCCCGCCATGCGCGCCAGAAGCGGGTCCCGCTCCGCCGGTGCCAGGTCGCCGAGGCAGAAGCCATGGCTGATCGCAACCTTGCCCTGCATGCCCAGCGCCTCGGTCCGATCGAGGATCAGACCGAGCGAGAAGGCGCCCATCGCCCCCGGCTCATGCAAATGGATGTCGATGGCGCAACCGTGGCGCTCGGCGATGCCGAAAAGCACATCGAGCGAGCGCACCGGGTCGCCGTCAATGGCGCAGGGGTCGAGCCCGCCCAGCACGTCGGCGCCTTGCGCCATTGCCCGCCCGAGCAGTTCCGCCGTGCCTTCGCGCAACAGCAGGCCGGACTGCGGAAACGCGACGACCTGGATCTGCTGGCCCTGCAACGTCATGCGATCGCGCGTGCGCAACACCCCTTCGAGGTGCTGCAGCCCGGCCTGGGTGTCGATGTCGACATGGGTGCGCAGGCGCGTCGTGCCGCGCACGAGAAAGGCCTGGGCGAGGGCCAGCGATTGCGCGGCCGCATCGTGGCCGGTCGTGTGGCGGAAGGTGCGCTCGTTGTCGATCTTGTCGACCAGGCGCGTGCCGACCTCGTTGCGGTACCAGTCCATGCCCCAGAGCGTCTTGTCGAGATGGGTGTGGCCCTCGACCAGGCCGGGCAGCAACAGCGCCCCGCCGCCCTCTTCCACCGTGCAGCCGGTCGGCGCCTGCAGCGCAGCCCCGACGGCGGCGATGCGGCCATCCCGCACCAGCACGTCGACCGCCGTCGCGCCGCCGGGCCGCACATTTCGGATGAGCAAGCCGTCCATCAGTCGATGCTGACGTTGGCGGCCTTCGCCACCTCGGCCCACTTCACGCGGTTGTCGTGCACCGTCTTCCTGAACTGCGCCGGCGTCTCGATGCGCACGGTGTTGCCCTGTGCCTCGAACTTCTCGCGCAGTTCTGGCTGCTCGAGCACCGTCTTCAGGGCGGCGTTGAGCCTGGCGACGATCTGCGCGTCGGTGCCTTTCGGGGCGAAGACCGCGAACCAGATCGAGCTGTCGAAGCCCTGCGTGCCCGGCACGCCGCTGGCCGCGATGGTCGGTACCTCCTTGATGGCGGCGACCGGCTTCGCGGTCGTGACGCCCAGCAGGCGCACCTTGCCGGCCTTGTACTGCGGCAGCACGGTCTGCACCTGGTTCATGATGCAGCAGGTCTCGCCGCGCACCACCGAGGTGATCGCCTCCGGCCCGCCCTTGTAGGGCACGTGCACCATCTGCAGCCCGAGCCGCGAATTGAACTCGGCGAACGCCATGTGCGTACCGGCGCCGTTGCCAGTGGAGGCGTAGTTGTACTTGCCGGGGTTGGCCTTCACCAGGTCGACGAATTCCTTGAGCGTCTTCACGTCCATCACGTCGGGATTGATGGTGAGTACGTTCGACACGTCCAGTACCGGCGCCACCGGCACGAAGTCGGCCTCGACGTCGAACGGCAGCTTCTTGTACAGCGCAGCGTTGCTGCCATGCGTGGCGGCGGTTCCGAATGAGAGCGTGTAGCCGTCCGGCCTGGCCCGCGCCACGTATTCGCTGGCGATGTTGCCGGCGGCACCGGCCTTGTAGTCGATGATCACCGGCTGCCCAAGTTGCCTGCCGAGCGGCTCCTGGATCGCGCGGGCCACCACATCGACGCCCGAACCGGCCGGAAACCCCATGATCAGCGTCACCGGCTGGTGCGGCCAGTCGGCCTGCGCGAAGGCGGCGGGCCCGACCGTGGTCGATAAAACAATGGCGGCGATGCCGGTCAAGGCTCGGCGCAGGAAGGACGGAAACATGGCGTTCTTTCTCGGCGTTGGCGGTGAATCATTGTGGCGCCCGGCGCATTCCCTTGCACTCCCGATAATGGCGCGATGGTTCGACCTGGCCAACAACTCCACCCCCACCGCGATCCGGCGCCCTTGCTGCCCGCCGCGACGGTGCTGTTGCTGCGCGACACCCCGGACGGCATCGAGGTGCTGATGACCCGGCGCTCCGACAGGGCAAGCTTTGCGCCCGGCGCCTACGTCTTTCCCGGCGGGCGGATCGATGACAGCGATGTCGAGGCGCGCCCGATCGCACTGCGGCGCCGCACCCAGAGCCGCGTGCAGCTCACGCAGGCGATCGCCGCCGTGCGCGAGACCTTCGAGGAGCTGGGTGTCCTGCTGGCAAGGCATCGTGATGGCCGCATGGTGAGCGGTGCCGAAGTGGCGGCCATGGACCGCAGCACGCCGCCCGAAATGTCGCTGGCGGCACAGTGCGCCGTGCGCGGGCTGCGCCTGGCCACCGACGAAGTCTTCACGCTCGCGCACTGGATGACCGACCGCGACCTGCCCAAGCGCTTCGACGTGCCGTTCCTGGTGGCGCGCATGCCCGATGGCCAGGTCCCGGTGGCCGACGAGACCGAGCAGTTCGAGCCGTGCTGGGTGCGGCCGGCCGATGCGCTGGCCCGCCACGCGCAGAAGCGCTTCGCCATGATCTTCCCGACCGTGCGCACGCTGGAGCGCCTGGCGGCGTTCGATTCGGTCGACGCCGTCATTGCCGTCTGCGCGCGCGAACAGCCGCTGTGGACGAGCTGCCCGCGTGCCGGCTTCCTCGACGGCAAGGAGGCGCGCTACATGGAGCACGAGGCGCCCTACGGCGAACTCGCCCTGGTCTGCCCGGACGGCCAGATCCTGCATTCGCTCGACTGGCAAGCCCAGGAGCCGGTGCGGCTGCTGAAGAACGTGATGCGCCTGACCGCCAACAATCCGAGCGCCATGACCGGGCCGGGCACCAACACCTGGATCGTGGGCGACGCCTCGACCGGCTACATCGTGATCGATCCCGGCCCCAACGATTTCGACCACATCGGCAGGCTGTGGCGCGCGACCCAGGGCGACATCCGCATGATCGTCTGCACCCACTCGCATGCCGACCACGCGCCGGGGGCGCTGCCGCTGCAGGCGCTTTGCAACCAGCTCAAGCCGCCGATCCTCGGCCTGCCCTCGGCACCGACCGCGCGAGCCTCGGCCCGCTTCGCGCCCGACCGCGCGCTGCACAACCACGAGCGCCTCACCCTCAGCAGCCGCTCGACCGATGGCACGCCCGGCACGACCCACACGCTGCGCGTGATCCACACGCCCGGCCACGCGGCCAATCACCTGTGCCTGCTGCTCGAGGAAGACGGACTGCTGTTCAGCGGCGACCACATCCTGAACGGCAGTACGACGGTGGTCGACCCGCCTGACGGCAACATGACGGCCTACCTTCGATCGCTCGATGTGCTGGACGAAACCTGTCTCGCGCATGGCGTGGAGTTCATCCTGCCGGCGCATGGCTACGTGCTGGGCCGGGCGCGCAGCGCGATCGAAAAACTCAAGGCCCATCGGATGAGGCGCGAGGCGCGCGTCGCCGCCGCGATGCGGCAGCTGCCTGACGGAGCGCCGGAAGACTGGTTGCCGATCGCGTACGCCGATGTGCCCGAGCGCATGTGGCCGGTCGCCGCGCGTTCTCTCGAGGCGCATGTCGAACGCATTCGGCTCCTGTCGCAGACATGAAGAAAGCATCTCCCCTGAAGAACGACGAGGAAGAAGAAGGCATTCGCCTGTCGAAGCGCGTGGCCGCGCTGGCCGGCGTCTCGCGCCGGGAGGCGGAACTGCTGATCGAAAACGGCGCCGTGCGCGTCGACGGCCGCGTGATCGAAGTGCCCGCGCACCGCGTGCGCGACACGCAGGACGTGGCCGTCCAGCCCGGCGCGCGCCCGACCGTGGTCGAAGCCGTCACCCTGCTGCTGCACAAGCCGGCGGGCATCGCCTTCGACGCACCGCTGTCGAAGCTGCTGGCGATGGCGCAGCACAGCGAAAGCGACCGCTCGCAGCGGCCGCCGCTGCAACGTCACTTTGCCAACCAGCAATGCTTCACGCCGCTCGAAACGGGCGCCAGTGGATTGCTGGTGTTCACGCAGGAACTGCGCGTGGAGCGCAAGCTGGTGGAAGACGCCGGCCTGATCGAGAACGAGGTGATGGTCGACGTGGCCGGCCCGGTCGATCCGCGGGCGCTGCATCGCCTCAACCAGTCGCCGGTGATCGATGGCCGCGCAATGCTGCCGGCCAAGGTGAGCATCAACCGTGAAGCCGATGGCGTGACCGGCCTGCGCTTCGCGGTCAAGGGCAGCTGGTCCGGCCAGATCGCGCAGATGTGCGACCGGGTGGACCTGCGCATCCTGGCGATGAAGCGCATCCGCGTCGGCCGCCTCGCGTTGGCCGGCCTCGCGCCCGGCGAGTGGCGCTTCATGGCGCCTGCCGAACGGGTGTAGCGCGCCGGGCGGTCTCTCCGGCCGCATCCGTGAGATATTTCCGCCGCTCGCGCGCCTGCTCGCGAGGTTCTGCGCTAGCCTCGCGCAGATTGAAAATCGCGGCCCTGGATGGCTGCGTGCTGCTCCTGCTGTGGCATCGGCCTGAGCGCATAGACCAAACAACGCCAGGGAGTGGCCATGCCTTCGATATTCGACTCGGTAGAGCGGCGAGCGCTTTCGATCCGATCTTCCGCCATCCCGGAAACTGCGGGCCGTCCCGTCCTGGAACCGGTGCGCCTCGCAGGCCGTGAGGGCGTCAATTCGCTCTTCGAATACGAACTGCTGCTCAAGACCCCCGACAGCCTCAATTCCGACGCGAGCGGCGGCGTCGACTTCAACCTCGACGGCTTCGTCGGACGCGAGATCGGCTGCCGCATTCAGCTCGATGGAGCGGGCGAATTCATCCCCGGGGCCGTCGGTGCCGCAGTCGACCACCTTGGTGCCGGCGTGCGCCAGATCAACGCGCTCATCACCAAAGCCGAGTTCTGGGGCGAAGAAGGGCGCCATGCCCAATACCGGTTGACACTTCGCCCCTGGCTGCATCTGGCCACGCTGCGCACCAACACCAGGATCCATCAGAACCAGACCGTCGTCGACATCCTCGACGAATTGCTCGGCGGCTACGGCTTCCCCGTCCACAAGCTGCTGTGGGGCACCTACCCCCTGCGGGACTTCCAGGTCCAGTACAACGAAAGCGACTTCGCCTTCTTCGAGCGCCTGTGCCAGGAATGGGGAGTCAGCTACTTCTTCGAACACAGCGATGGCAAACACCGCCTCGTCCTCACCGACGCCATGGCCGGCTACCTGCCCAACGACAGCGAGGCCTACTGCAGCGTCGAGTACCACGTCCCCGGCGTGCGCACCGACGCCGAGCACCTGCACCGCTTCGTCCCGCTGCACCAACTCACCAGCGGCCGGTACACCAGCCGCGACCACGACTATCAGATTCCCCGTGCCGACCTGACCGTCAGCCGCAGTGACCCGCGCCCCACCGGCCAGGCCGACAGTGAGGTCTACCAGTGGCACGCCCCTCTCGGTGGCAGCCACTATGCCCAGCCCGCGGCCGGCACCCGGCCGGGCAACCCGCCTCCCGAAGGCGACATGCTCGCGCTGCTGCGCATGCAGGCCTTGCGCACCCACGGCAGCCGCGCCAGTGCCTCGGGCAACCTGCGCGGCATGGTGCCGGGGCGCACCTTCACGCTGCGCAAGCACATCCGTCAGAGCCTGAATGTCGACTATCTCGTGCTGGACACCCGCTTCCTCATCGAAGAGGTGGCCCGCGACAGCCAGATCGCGGACGCCAGCCCGGGGCGCCGGCAGCAGTGGCGCATCGAAGTCGACCTGACCGCCCACCCCGTCACCGAAGAACTGCGCCCTGCCCTGACCCGACATAAACCCATCGCCCGAAGCGGCCAGGTCGCCACCGTCGTCGGCCCCCCGGGCCAGAATCTCTGGACCGATGATCTCGGGCGCATCAAGGTCCAGTTCCCCTGGGACCGTCTGGGCGCTAACGACGCCGACAGCTCCTGCTGGGTGCGCGTGAGCAGCGCCTGGGCCGGCAACCAGTTGGGCGACACCCACATCCCCCGCATCGGCCAGGAAGTCGTGGTCGACTTCATCGGCGGCGATCCGGACCTGCCGATCGTCACAGGCCGTCACTACAACGCGATGAACCTGCCGCCCTGGGCGCTGCCGGGCCAGTCGGCGCTCTCGGGCGTGCGCAGCCGCGAACTGATCGGTGGCGGCGGCAACAGCGCGGCCGGGCGCAGCAACCACCTGGTGTTCGATGACACGGAAGGCCAGATCCAGGTCCAGCTCAAGAGCGACCACCAGAGCAGCAGCCTGAGCCTGGGCTCCATCACGCGCATCGAGGACAACGCCGGGCGCAAAGATCCTCGGGGCGAAGGCTTCGAACTCAGAACCGACGGCCACGGTGTGGTGCGCGCCGGCAACGGTCTGCTC
>SEGN01000528.1 GCA_004211245.1 Variovorax sp. | reverse complement strand
GGCATCGTCAAGGGCGACCTCAAGAGCCTCAAGGGCAAGAAGATCGCGACCTCGTTCGGCACCATCAACCACCTCTACGTCCTCGGCTTGCTCGAGAAGGGCGGCCTGACGACGGCCGACGTGACGCTCGTCAACACGCCGCCGCCGGAGATGACCGTGGCCTTGCTTGCCAAGGGCGTGGATGCGTTCGCTGCCTGGGACCCGGCCCCGGTCATGGGCATGAAGGACGTGCCCGGCGCGATCGAGGTGATCCGCGGCGGCGATGTCATCTCCTATCTCGGCTTCAACATCGCGCTGAGGCCCTGGGTGGAGAAGAACGGGGCGACGATCGAGAAATTCCTGGCGGGCGTGTCCGAGGCCGACCAGTGGATGCGCAAGAACCCCAAGCAGGCCGCCGCCATCGGCACGCGCTGGATTCCGGGCCTCAAGCTGGACGTCGCGGAAACGGCGATGCAGTACAACATCCAGCAGGTGGACCGCCGGATTTCGGCGCACAACTACCGTGCGCTCTGGAAGGCGCAGGACACGCTTCAGCGGCTGGGCGTGATCAAGACGGTGTTCGACGTGAACAAGCACATCGAACCCAAGTTCATCCTCAACGTGACTGGGCGTGATCAAGACGGTGTTCGACGTGAACAAGCACATCGAACCCAAGTTCATCCTCAACGTGATGCAGACGCATCCGGCGCTGTTTTCCGACCTGCAGCCCATCCCCGCGGAAGTGGCCATCAAGCCGGGCTACGTCTTCAAGCCTTGATCCCCTGATCCGGGTGATGAGAACGACCGGCTAGCGCCTGGGCTCGCCGGCACCGCCAGCACCGGCCGCCTCGATGCGATCGTCGTTGGTGGTGCTGCGCGTGCCCTTGAGGTGCATCTCGACGTCGGTGGCGCGGTCGCCCACCTGGGATACGGCGTCTTTCAACTGGCTTTCGGTCACGTCGAGCTTCTTCGCCCATTCGGCGAGCGAGGCGTCGGACATCAGATCGATGCGGTCAGGGGCGGTGTCGGCCATGTGCGGTCTCCGGAAAAATGTGAATCAGCGGCCACCGTAGACCACATGGCGCGCGCCGGCTGTAGGCGCAAGCGGTCGACTGGACGTGCGCGCAGGACGACGCGACGCGCCGTGCGTGCCGTGCAACATGCGGCATGGATTTCTCGAGCTTCATGAACCTGCACGGCGCCGCCGCCATCGACCTGTTTCTGGTCGCCCTGTTCCTGCTCGGCGTGTGGCGCGGCTGGTACGTCGGCTTCGTCGCCGGCGCGATCGGCCTGGCCTGCCTGGCCGCCGGACTCGCGGCCGCATTCGTTGCCACGCCGCACCTTGCCGGGACACTGGCCGCACAGGGCTGGCTGGCCGAACCCTGGGCGGCGCCGGTCTCTTTTCTCGGGGTGTTCGTGCTGGTGCAGGCGGTGCTGGCCGGTCTGGTTCGCCGGCTCGCACGGCCCCTGACTGTCGGCCGGGTCGCACGCACGGCCAATCGTGCGCTCGGGCTGCTGCCCGGCGCCGCCAACGGCGCGATCAACGCCATGGTGGCCGCCGTGCTGCTGACCGCGCTGCCCATCCACGACGGCATCACGCGGGCGATGCAGGAGAGCACATTGGCCGCCCGCCTGAACGAGCCGGCCGACTGGCTGGAGCATCGCCTGGCGCCGATCTTCAACCCTGCCGTCGAGCGCACGCTGCAGGCGCTGACCGTGCAGCCGCAATCGCAGGAAAGCGTTCCGCTGCCCTTCACGGTGAAGAACGCGCCGCCCCGCGCGGACCTCGAAGTCGCGATGCTCGCGCTGGTGAACGCCGAGCGCGCCAAGGTCGGCGGCCTGCGCCCGCTCGCGGCCGACGCCGATGCCACGGCCGTCTCGCGCGCGCACTCGGGCGACATGTTCGAGCGCAGCTATTTCGCCCACGTCACGCCCGAAGGCCGAACCCCTTTCGACCGACTGCGGGCCGCGAAGCTCGGCTACCGCGCGGCCGGCGAGAACCTCGCGCTGGCGCGCACGCTGGACATGGCGCACACGGGGTTGATGAATTCGCCGGGGCACCGCGCCAACATCCTGAACCCGGCGTTCGGACGTGTGGGCATCGGCATCCTGGACGGCGGCCGGCGCGGGTTGATGGTGACGCAAACCTTCCGCAACTGAGGCCGCGCGCGAGAAGGCGCCGCCGGCCTCAGCGCCTGACAGCCAGGGCCACGAGCGCTGCACCGGCGGCGACGATGAGGGCGTCCTCGATCAGGCCGCTGCGCGTCTGGCCGATGCGCGCCATGGCACGCTTGCGGCCGGCCAGCGTCGCATAGGCGAGCGGCACCGCGGTGGCCAC
>SEGN01000527.1 GCA_004211245.1 Variovorax sp. | reverse complement strand
CTGATGGCGATGTTCGTGCTGCTGGTCGCCACGAGCGCCAATTCGGCCCTGCGCGACGCGCAGATCGGCCTGAGCCTGCTCTGGGTCGCGATGATCTACCTGCGGATGGTGCAGGAGCCTGGCGAGCCATGGCGCGAGTTGTGGCCGCGGCGCAGCGCGGCGCTGGATCAGCTCGCGCCCTGAACCAGCCTGTTCACCGCGATGCGGGCAGCGGTCGCGACCACTTCGCTGCGCATCGGCGCATCCTTGCGCTCCTGCGTGAAGTAGATGGCGAGCACGATCGGCGCGCGGTCCGGCGGCCACGCAATGCCGATGTCGTTGACCACGCCGTAGTCGCCCGCGCCGGTCTTGTCCGCCACCGCCCAGCCGCCCGGAACGCCGGCGCGGATGCGCGTCGCGCCCGTCGTGTTGCCGCGCATCCAGGCCTCCAACTGCGCGCGCCCCGCCGGCGGCAACGCATCGCCGAGCAACAGCCGCTGCAGGTTGCGCGCCATCGAACCGGGTGTGCCGGTGTCGCGCGGATCGCCGGGAATGGCCGTGTTGAGTTCGGTCTCGCGCCGATCGAGCCTGAAGCTCGCATCGCCGATCGAGCGCGCATAGGCCGTCACCGCGGCCGGCCCACCGAGCCGGTCGATCAGCAGGTTGCCGGCCGTGTTGTCGCTGTACTGCAGCGCGGCGGCGCAGAGCTCGCCCACCGTCATGCCTTCCGTCACATGTTTCCCGGTGACAGGCGAATAGGTGACGAGGTCCTCGCGCCGGTAGCGCACGCGCTGTCCCAGCGATGCGGTGCCATCGCGCAACACCGCCGCAGCGGCCAGCACCTTGAAGGTGCTGCACAGCGCGAAGCGCTCCTGCGCGCGATGCGCCACCTGGCGACCGCTGGCGGTGTCGAGTGCCATGACGCCGAGGCGCCCGCCGGTGTCGGTTTCGAGCGCCGCCAGGGAATCGGCGCTGTTGCCGAAGGCCGTGCAGGCGCCGAGCCACGGCCCGGCTGCAGCGCCGACCAGGACGGCGCGGCGCGATACGTGGCTGCTCACGTCAGTGCCGGTGCCCCAGCATCTCCCCGGCCTTGAGCCGGTAGACCGTGCCGCAGTACGGGCACTTGGCCTCGCCGGTGCGGCCCACGTCGAGGTACACCTTGGGATGGTTGTTCCACAGCGGCATGTCCGCCTTGGGGTTGGGGCAGAACACGCCGCCCTGGTGGTTCAGTTCCTTGCCGAGCAGTTCGACGACAGCGGTGGTGGACATGGGGTTCAGACCTTCGCGAGCCAATGGGCGTATTTGGGATTTCTGCCGTTCACGATGTCGAAGAACGCGGTCTGGATCTTCTCCGTGATCGGGCCGCGCGCGCCGGCACCGAGTTCGATCCGGTCGAGCTCGCGGATCGGCGTGACTTCGGCGGCCGTGCCGGTGAAGAAGGCCTCGTCGGCGATATAGACCTCGTCGCGCGTGATGCGCTTCTGCACCAGCTCCAGGCCGAGGTCCTTGCAGATGTGCAGCACCGTGTTGCGCGTGATGCCGTTCAACGCGCCGGCCGACAGGTCGGGCGTGTAGACCACGCCGCCCTTGACCACGAAGATGTTCTCGCCCGCGCCTTCCGACACGAAGCCCGAGGCGTCGAGCAGCAGCGCCTCGTCGTAGCCGTCGTCCAGCGCTTCCATGTTGGCCAGGATCGAGTTGGTGTAGTTGCTCACCGCCTTGGCCTGCGTCATCGTGAT
>SEGN01000526.1 GCA_004211245.1 Variovorax sp. | reverse complement strand
GCCGACCAGGGCTGCGACGTGTTCACGATGCACGTCGACGGACCCAAGGTGGTGGTCGAAACGGCGGCCAAGCGCGGCAAGATGGTCTGCGGCTACCACGCGAGCCAGGCCAAGCTGGCGCCCAATGCGTACCTCACCGGCGCCGAGTGGAACTGGATCACCGCGTACAAGACCATCATCGACGCGGCGCAAACCGGCAAGCCGCACCCCAACTTCCTGCGCGGCGGCCTGAAGGAAGGCTACGTGAAGATGTCCGCCTACGGCGCCATGGTGCCCGACGCGGCGAAGAAGCAGGCCGACGACACCAAGGCGAAGATGATCGCGGGCGGCTTCGACATCTTCAAGGGCCCGCTCAAGGACAACAAGGGCAAGGAAGTGATCGCCGCCGGCAAGGTCCAGAAGCAGACGGACATCGAGCTCGAGAAGATGAACTACCTCGTCGAAGGCGTGCAGGGTAGCTTTTGATGACATCCCCCAGGCTTCGCGCACTTCGTGTCGCTACTCCAACCCCCTTTGCAAGGGGGCGCTGCCAGCGGCCCGGCGGAGCCGGTTCCGCGGCAGCCCACGACTGAGAAAGGGGGCTCCATCGTGCGCAGCGCCCTCAAGGAATTCGCCCTGCCCGCGTTCGCCATCGCAGCGGCGCTGCTGGTGTTCGGGGTGATGGTCTGGTTCGCCGGCGTCAACCCGGTGGACGTGTGGGTCACGCTGTTCAAGGGCGCGTTCGGCGACTGGTTCTCCTGGCAGAACACGCTGCAACGCTCGGCGCCGCTCATGCTCACCGCGCTGTGCGTGGCCATTCCGGCGCGCGCCGGGCTCATCATCATCGGCGGCGAAGGCGCGCTGGTGCTGGGCGGGCTGGCCTGCGCCGGGCTCGCGCACCTGGTGCCGTTGCCGAACAACATCGTGGGCAGCGTGCTGGTGTGCTTGGCCGGCGCCATTGCCGGCGGCCTGTGGATCATGCTGGCCGGCTGGCTGCGGCAGTACCGAGGCATCAACGAAACCATCAGCAGCCTGCTGCTGGCCTACATCGCCATCGGCATCTTCAAGCACCTGGTCGAGGGTCTGCTGCGCGACCCGGCCAGCCTGAACAAGCCGTCGACCTACCCGCTGCCCGAAGGCATGCTGATCGGCGGCATGCTCGGCTCCGACGTGCACTGGGGCCTGGCCATCGCCGTGGTGGCCTGCGTCGCGCTCGGCCTCTGGTTGCGCCTCACCGCGTCGGGCTTCTCGATCCGCGTGGTGGGCGGCAACCCGCGCACCGCGCAGCTCGTCGGCCTGCCGGCGACACGGCTCATCCTCGCGGCCTGCGGCGTCGGCGGCGCCTGTGCCGGCGTGGCGGGTGCGGTCGAGGTGGCGGCGGTGCACACCAATGCCAACGCCTCGATGATCGCGGGCTACGGCTATGCGGGCATCCTGGTGTCGTTCATCGCGCGGCACAACCCGATCGCGATCATTCCCGTGGCCATCCTGTTCGGCGGCTTCGGCGCGGCCGGCAGCCTGTTGCAGCGCCGGCTCGGCTTGCCCGATGCGTCGGTGCAGGTGCTGCAGGGCATCGCCTTCGTGCTGATCCTCGCGAGCGAGGGGCTGCGCATGATCGATTGGAAGGCGCTGCTCAAGAGCCGCATGCCCAAGGCGGTGCAGCCGAAGCTGGTGAAGGAGACCACCGCATGACCGCCGACCAGTGGATCGCGCTGGTCGCCGGCATCGTCGGCGGCGCG
>SEGN01000525.1 GCA_004211245.1 Variovorax sp. | reverse complement strand
CTTGGCGATCATCGAGTCGTAGTACGGCGGGATCTCGCCGCCCGATTGCAGCGCGTCCTCGACGCGCAATTGCGACGGCATCTGCCACAGCGCCATGGTGCCGCTCTGCGGCATGAAGCCCTTGTCGGCATCCTCGGCGCACAGGCGCACCTCGATCGCGTGCCCGCTGAAGCGCACTTGGTCCTGGGTGATGGGCAGAGCCTCGCCGGCCGCCACGCGCAGTTGCAGCGCGACCAGGTCCAGCGCGGTGATGGCTTCGGTCACCGGATGCTCCACCTGCAGCCGCGTGTTCATTTCCATGAAGTAGTAGTTGCCTTCGGCGTCGAGCAGGAACTCGAGCGTGCCCGCGCCCTCGTAGCGGATGGCCTTGACCGCCGCGACGGCCGTCGCGCCCATGCGCGCGCGCAGGTCGGCATCGACGGCGGGCGACGGTGCTTCCTCGATCACTTTCTGGTGGCGGCGCTGCACCGAGCAGTCGCGCTCGCCGAGATGGATCGCGTTGCCATGGCGGTCGGCGAAGATCTGGATCTCGATGTGGCGCGGCTCCACGATCGCCCGTTCGAGGATCACCTCGGGGTTTCCGAAGGCGCTCTGCGCCTCCGAGCGCGCGCTGCGCAGCAACTCCGTAAATTCCCCGGCCGCCGGCACGAGCCGCATGCCGCGCCCGCCGCCGCCGGCCGTGGCCTTGATCATCACCGGAAAGCCGATGCGCGCCGCCTCGGCGGCCAGCCGCTCCTCACCCTGGTCGTCACCCTGGTAGCCGGGGATGCAGGGCACGCCCGCCGCCTGCATGAGCGTCTTGGCGCCGGCCTTGTTGCCCATCGACACGATGGCTTCGGCCGAGGGGCCGATGAAGACGAGGCCCGCGTCCTTGCATGCCTGCGCGAAGCCTTCGTTCTCGGCCAGGAAACCGTAGCCGGGGTGCACCGCGTCCGCGCCGCTGAGCCGCGCGGCATCGACGATGGCGGGGATGCAAAGGTACGACTGCGCCGGCAGCGGCTCGCCGATGCACACGGCCTGGTCGGCTTCGCGCACATGGCGCGCGCCCGCGTCGGCCGTCGAGTACACGGCGACCGTGCGGTAGCCGAGCGCGCGCGCGGTGCGGACGATGCGCAGTGCGATCTCGCCCCGATTGGCGATCAGGATCTTGCGAAAGGGGGTGGCGAGTGCGGTCATGTTGGTCATTCACGGCCGTGCCACGGAGAACTGCATTTTCTGCGGCACGCGCACTTCCGCGTCGCGGCAGATCGAGAGCACCCTGGCGAGCACCTCGCGCGTGTCGCGCGGGTCGATCACGCCGTCGTCGAGCAGGTGCGCGCTGGTGGTGAACACGCTCATCTGGCTGTCGAAGCGCTCGATGATGCGGCGCTCCATCTCGGCCAGCTTCTCGCGGTCGACCTCGGCACCCTTGCGCTTCATCGCGGCTTCGGTCACGTTGGCCATCGTCTGCGCAGCCTGCTCGCCGCCCATCACGGCCGTCTTGGCATTCGGCCACGAGAAGCAGAAGCGCGGATGGAAGCCGCGCCCGCACATGCCGTAGTTGCCGGCCCCGAACGATGCGCCGCAGTAGATCGTGATCTGCGGCACCGTGGCATTGGTCACGGCCTGGATCATCTTGGAGCCGTGCTTGATGATGCCGGCCTCCTCGTAGTCCTTGCCGACCATGAAGCCGGTCGTGTTGTTCAGGTAGAGGATCGGCGTCTTCGACTGGCAGCAGGC
>SEGN01000524.1 GCA_004211245.1 Variovorax sp. | reverse complement strand
CTGCGCCAAGCTCGGCGAGGGATGGGGCTACGACGAGATCAATCTCAACTGCGGCTGCCCGAGCGAGCGGGTGCAGCGCGGCGCCTTCGGCGCGTGCCTGATGGCCGAGCCGCAACTGGTGGCCGATTGCGTCAAGGCGATGGTCGATGCGGTCGACGTGCCGGTCACCGTCAAGCACCGCATCGGCATCGACAAGACCGAGAGCTACGGGTTCGTGCGCGACTTCGTCGGGACCGTGGCCGAGGCGGGGTGCCGGACCTTCATCGTTCACGCGCGCAACGCCTGGCTCAAGGGGTTGTCGCCCAAGCAGAACCGCGAGGTGCCGCCGCTGCGCTACGAACTCGTGCACCGTCTCAAGCACGACTTTCCGGCGCTGCGCTTCTCCATCAATGGCGGCATCGCCGACGACGACACCGTGCACACCCAGTTGCGCCTGCTCGACGGCGTGATGATCGGCCGCGAGGCCTATCACAACCCCTGGTGGCTGGCCGACTGGGACACCTCCTTCTTCGGCGATGCGCCGCGCGACATCACGCGCGAAGAGATCGAGTCACGGATGTGCGATTACATGGCGCGCGAGGCCGCGGCGCACGGCACGCCGTGGTCGAACATCGCGCGCCACATGCTGGGGCTGCGCAACGGCTTGCCGGGTGCGCGGCGCTGGCGGCAGGTATGGAGCGATCACAAGCTCAAGGGGCTGGCGCCGCACGCGGTGATGGCGCTGGCGCACGAACCCGCTGCGCAGGACGCCTGAGTCAGCCGGCGGCTTCGAGACCGTTCCTGAAGTGCGCCTGCATGCGGGCCATCGCCGCCGTGGCATCCTTTTCGGCAAGCGCCGCCATGATCGCGCGATGCTCTTTCAGCGACTCGTCGATGCGCCCCGACTTGAGCAGCGAGTTGTGCCGGTTCAGCTTCATCACCTTGCGCAGGTCGGCCACCATCTGGTCGCGCCAGCGGTTGTCGGCAATGGCGAGCAGGCGCATGTGAAAACGCTCGTTGATGGCAAAGAAGTGCTCGCGGTCGACCTGACCCGGCCTGGCGGCTGCTTCCAGTTCGGCGTGCAGCGCCTGGAGTTCCGCGATCTGCTGCGGCGTGGCGCGCTGGGCCACCACACCCGCGGCGTCGCTCTCGAGCAGGCTCAGCAAGTGGTAGACGTCGGCCAGATCCTTGTCCGACACCTCGGTGACGTACGCGCCGCGGCGCACCTTCATCGTCACGAGGCCTTCGGCTGCCAGCACCTTCAGGGCTTCCCGCAGCGGCGTGCGGCTGATGCCGTATGCCTCGGCCAGCTTGAGTTCGTCGATCCACGCGCCGGGCTCGAGTTCGCGGCTGAAGATGCGCTGGCGCAGCAGTTCGGCCACCTCTTCATACAAGGCGCGGGGCGTGAGGGTCAGGGCAGACATGGGCCGCAATGTACCGCAAAATCACGTTTGAATTAATAATTACAGTTGAGTTAGACTCCTGAGCTTCTGCACGCACGCACGCCGCCGCATCGCCATGAGCACACCCGAACCGACCTTCAAGACCGCCGACCTTGCCGCCTGGAACAAGGCGGCCGCCAAATCGGCGCCGGGCGGTGACGTTGCCGCGCTCAACTGGCTGACGCCCGACGGCATCACGGTCAAGCCGCTGTACACGGCGGCCGACCTGCAGGGGCTCAAGTACACCGACACGCTGCCCGGCTTCGAGCCCTACCTGCGCGGCCCGCAGGCCACCATGTA
>SEGN01000523.1 GCA_004211245.1 Variovorax sp. | reverse complement strand
GCCAGGGCCAGATGCTGGCGCCCTTGCCGAACGCCGAGGACGAGGCTGCGGTGCGGGCCATCAGGCGACGCTCCGCGCTTCGCCGGCGCCGTAGAGGTTGCTCGTGCAGCGGCCGCAGATCGTCGGGTACGCCGGGTCGTGGCCGACGTCGGTGCGGTAGTGCCAGCAGCGTTCGCATTTCGCGTCGGCGCTGGGCTTGACCACCGTGGCCAGGCCCTCGCCCGCCGCCAGTTCGACCGTCGACGTGATGAGCACGAACTTCAGGTCGTCACCCAGGCTGGCCAGCAGCGCGTGGTCGTCCGGCCCGGCCGTCAACGCGATGTTGGCTTGCAGGGACGAACCGACCTTGCCTTCGGCGCGCAGGGCTTCGATGTCCTTGTTGACGCCGTCGCGAATGGCGCGGATGCGCGTCCATTTGGCGAGCAGCGCCTCGTCCGGCGCGCCGAAAGCGCTGTACGTCTCGGTGAAGATCGATGCCTTGTTCCCCAGCACCGTCCACGCCTCTTCGGCGGTGAAGCTCAGGAACGGCGCCATCCAGCGCAGCATTGCCTGCGTGATGTGCCACAGCGCGGTCTGCGCGCTGCGGCGCGCGTGCGAGCCGGGCGCGGTGGTGTAGAGCCGGTCTTTCAGCACGTCGAGGTAGAACGCGCCGAGGTCTTCCGAGCAGTACACCTGCAGCTTGGCCACCACGGGGTGGAATTCGTAGACCTGGTAGTGGGCAAGGATCTCCTGCTGGAACTGCGCCGCGCGGGCCAGCGCATAGCGGTCGATCTCCAGCAACCGGTCGAGCGGTACGGCGTCCTTGTGGAGGTCGAAGTCGCTGGTGTTGGCGAGCAGGAAGCGCAACGTGTTGCGGATGCGGCGGTAGGCGTCCACCACGCGCGCCAGGATCTTGTCGTCGCCGGCGATGTCGCCCGAATAATCGCTCGCCGCCACCCACAGCCGGATGATCTCTGCGCCGAGCTTCTTGCTCACCTCCTGCGGGTCGAGGCCGTTGCCGAGCGACTTGCTCATCTTGCGGCCCTGGCTGTCGATGGTGAAGCCGTGCGTGAGGAGCCCCTTGTACGGCGCGCGCCCTTCGAGCGCGCAGGCGATCAGCAGCGACGAGTGGAACCAGCCGCGATGCTGGTCGTGACCTTCGAGGTAGAGGTCGGCCTCGGGCCCGGTCTCGTGGTGCACGTTGGGATGCGTGCCGCGCAGCACGTGCCAGAAGGTCGACCCGGAGTCGAACCACACCTCGAGGATGTCGGTGCTCTTGGTATAGCTCGGTGCATCTTCTGCGCCGAGGATCTCCTCGGTCGTGACGCGGCTCCAGGCCTCGATGCCGCCGCGCTCCACGATGTCGGCGGCCTGGTCGAGGATCTCCATCGTGCGCGGATGCAATTCGCCCGAATCCTTGTGCAGGAAGAACGGGATCGGGACGCCCCAGCTGCGCTGGCGCGAAATGCACCAGTCGGGACGCCCGGCGATCATGTCGTGCAGCCGTGCCTTGCCGTTCTCGGGGTAGAAGCCGGTCTGCTCGATGGCGTCGAGCGCGGTCTGGCGCAGCGTCTTCGGCGCCTTGTCCTTCGTGAACACGCCTTCGCCCTCGTCCATGCGCACGAACCACTGCGCCGCGGCGCGGTAGATCACCGGCGTCTTGTGGCGCCAGCAGTGCGGGTAGCTGTGGGTGATGGTTTCGGTCGTCAGCAGCCGGTCCGCATCGCGCAGCGCCTGGATGAT
>SEGN01000522.1 GCA_004211245.1 Variovorax sp. | reverse complement strand
ACCATCGTGTGCGCGAGCCATGGCTTGGTGGCCAGGCGCTCGGTCTCGAAGGACTTGATCTTGTCCTTGTGACGCAAGGTCAGGCCGATGTCGTCGAGGCCGTTGATGAGGCAGTACTTGCGAAACGCCTGCACTTCGAACGGAAGCTCGACGCCGTCGGGCTTGATCACGACCTGGCGTTCGAGATCGACGGTGAGCGTATAGCCCGGGAAGGCGAAGGTTTCGTCGAACAGTTGCGCGACCTGCACTTCGGTCAGCACGATCGGCAGCAGGCCGTTCTTGAAGCTGTTGTTGAAGAAGATGTCGGCATAGCTCGGCGCAATGATCGCGCGGAAGCCGTACTGGTCGAGCGCCCACGGCGCGTGTTCGCGCGACGAGCCGCAGCCGAAGTTCTGGCGCGCGAGCAGCACCGAGGCGCCGGCGTAGCGCGGCTGGTTCAGCACGAAGTCCGGGTTCGGCTTTCGGCTCGCCGGGTCCTGCCCCGGCTCGCCCGGATCGAGGTAGCGCCACGCGTCGAACAGGTTGATGCCGAAACCGGTCTTCCGGATCGACTTGAGGAACTGCTTCGGAATGATCGCGTCGGTGTCGACGTTGTCGCGGTCCATCGGGGCCACGAGGCCTTTGTGCACGGTGAATTTCTGCATGTCTGTTCTCCTGGTCAGGCGAAGGTGCGCACGTCGACGAAGTGGCCGTGCACCGCGGCGGCAGCGGCCATGGCCGGGCTCACAAGGTGCGTTCGACCACCGGCGCCTTGCCGGCCTTCGAAATTGCGGTTGCTGGTGGAGGCGCAGCGTTCGCCGGGCTCGAGCCGGTCGGCGTTCATCGCCAGGCACATCGAGCAGCCCGGTTCACGCCACTCGAAGCCGGCGGCCTTGAAGATCTGGTCCAGCCCTTCGCGTTCGGCCTGTTCCTTCACCAGGCCCGAGCCAGGCACCACCATCGCGAGCTTGACGTTCTTCGCAACCTTCTGGCCGAGCTTCTTCACCACGGCCGCGGCTTCGCGCATGTCCTCGATGCGGCTGTTGGTGCAGGAGCCGATGAACACCTTGTCGATGAAGATGTCGTTCATCGGCTTGTTGGGCTCCAGGCCCATGTAGACGAGGGCGCGCTCGATGGCGCCGCGCTTGTTGGCGTCCTTTTCCTTGTCCGGATCGGGCACGCGGCCGTTGATTTCGGTGACCATTTCGGGCGAGGTGCCCCAGGTGACCTGCGGCTGGATCTGCGCCGCGTCGAGCTCGACCACCTGATCGAAATGCGCATCGGCGTCGGATTGCAGGGTCTTCCAGTAGGCGACGGCCTGATCCCATTCCAAGCCGGTCGGCGCGAACGGCCGGCCCTTGACGTAGGCGATGGTCTTGTCGTCGACCGCCACCAGGCCCGCACGCGCGCCGGCCTCGATCGCCATGTTGCAGACCGTCATGCGGCCTTCCATGCTGAGGTCGCGAATCGCCGAGCCCGCGAACTCGATGGTGTAGCCGGTGCCGCCCGCGGTGCCGATGCGGCCGATGATGGCCAGCACGAGCCATCACGTGTTCGACTTCGCTGGTGCCGATGCCGTGCGCCAGCGCTCCGAACGCGCCGTGCGTGGACGTGTGCGAGTCGCCGCACACCACCGTCATGCCGGGCAGCGTGGCGCCCGACTCGGGGCCGATCACGTGCACGATGCCCTGGCGCTTGCTGAGGAACGGAAAGAAGGCGGCGGCGCCGAATTCGGCAATGTTGTGATCGAGCGTGGTCACCTGCTCCTTGCTGGTCGGATCGGTGATGCCGTCGTAGCCGCGCTCCCACCCCGTCGTCGGCGTGTTGTGGTCGGCGGTGGCCACAACCGAACTGATGCGCCACAGTTTGCGGCCCGCCACGCGCAGGCCTTCGAAGGCTTGCGGACTGGTCACTTCGTGCACCAGGTGCCGGTCGATGTAGAGGATCGAAGTGCCGTCTTCCTCGGTGTGGACGACGTGTTCGTCCCAGAGCTTGTCGTAGAGCGTGCGTGCCATGGTGGTCTCTTCTTTCGTGGGGAGGTGATTGTCGGTTTGTTCAGGCCGCGAGGCGCTCGGCCGGGCCTGCGCTGGCGTGCAGGTGGTTCACGAGCGTGCGCGCAGCCACCGGCAAGGTCGAAAAGTCACGCGCGACCAGGCTGATCTCGCGTCCGGCCCAGGCATCGTTGAGCGCCACGCTCACGAGGCGACTGCCGATGCCGGCCTGCAACAGGTCGAAGGCGCGTTGTGGCATCACGCCGACGCCCAGGCCGTTGTCGATCATCCGGCACATGGCATCGAGGCCCGTGACATGGATGCGCAGTCGGATCGCCCGTCCGGCGTCGGTCGCGGCCTGGTGCATCGCGACGTAGATCGAACTGTTGGTGTGCAGGCCGACGTGGTCGCAGTCCAGCGATGCCATGAAATCGATGGATTTTTCCGCAGACAGGACATGGCCCGCGGGCACGATCAATGCCAGCCGGTCGCGGCGGTAGGGGAGGCTCTGCAGATCGCTGGCGCCGTCTGCCACGTGGCAGATGCCCAGGTCGGCCG
>SEGN01000521.1 GCA_004211245.1 Variovorax sp. | reverse complement strand
GTCCGCAAGACGACACCACGCTCGCCGCTGACGAGCTCGTCACGCACATCGACCTGCCGCCCGCCCCGGAGTTCGTCGCGCATTCGGTCTACCTGAAGCTGCGTGACCGGGCTTCCTATGCCTTCGCGCTGGTGTCCGTGGCGGCCGCACTCGACCTTGCGGCAGACGGCACCATCCGCGCGGCGCGGGTGGCATTGGGCGGTGTTGCGCATCGGCCCTGGCGCCTGCCTTCGGCCGAGTCGCTGCTCGTAGGCGCGCCGGCGACGCCGGAGTCCTTCGCCATGCTCGCCGATGCCCTGCTGCGTGATGCGAGGGGCCAGGGAGGCAATGATTTCAAGATTCCACTGGCAAGGCGGGCGATCGTTCGCGCGCTCGAAACCGCGGCGGCTGGAACCGTGACCAATGAAGGCGAGCAACGCCGGACCCGACTGGCAGGAGATGCGCCGTGACCGACCTCATCGACGAACTCAATGTCCCCCGCGCCGAGCCGGGTACCGGTCCGGTCCAGGTCGGCATGGCGGTCTCCCGGGTGGACGGGCGCGCCAAGGTCACCGGCACCGCACGCTACGCGGCCGAGCATCCGGCTTCGGACCTTGTGTACGGTGTGGTGGTGAACAGCACCATCGCGAAAGGCCGCATCACCGGCTTCGAGCTCGGCGAGGCCATGGCCGTCGCAGGCGTGCTGGACGTGCTGACCCACACGCACCGACCCAGGATGCGCAGCATGGGCCTGTTCTACAAGGACATGACGGCGCCGGGCGGCACGCCATTCAAGCCCCTGCACGATGAGCACATCGCCTACAGCGGGCAACCGGTCGCCCTCGTGCTGGCCGAGAGCTTCGAGGCGGCCCGACATGCCGCCTCGCTGGTGCGAGTGGCCTATGAAGTGGCGCCCCACCAGACCGATCTCCGGGCAAACCTGGCGCGGGGCCGCACACCGAGCCGCCTCAAGGCCGGGTATTCCCCGCCACCCTCGGAAAAGGGCGACGCCGAGGCCGCCTTTGCGGCCGCGCCCGTGAAGATCGAGGCGGATTACTACAGCGGCGTGGAGCATCACAACCCGATGGAGCTGTTCGCGTCCACCGTGATCCGGGGGGAAGATGGGCACCTCACCATCTACGACAAGACCCAGAGCTCGCAGAACAGCCGCTGGTATGTCTCCCACGTCTTCGGCATTTCGAAATCCAAGGTCACGGTGCGCAACCCCTATGTGGGCGGGGCGTTCGGCTCCGGACTGCGGCCGCAGTACCAGCTGCCCTTTGCAGTGCTCGGCGCACTGCACCTGAAGCGCTCGGTGCGGGTGGTGCTGACGCGCCAGCAGATGTTCACCTTCGGCCACCGGCCCGAGACGTTGCAGCACCTCAAACTGGCGGCAGACACCGACGGTACGCTGCAGTCCGTGGTCCACACCGCGGTTGCCGAAACATCGCGCTTCGAGGACTACGTGGAGGTCGTGGTGAACTGGTCCGGCCAGCTCTACGCGTGCGACAACATCAAGCTGGGCTACCAGGTGGTGGACCTGGACCAGTTCAGCCCCATCGACATGCGCGCACCGGGCGCAGCCCATGGGGTGCATGCGCTCGAAGTCGCGATGGACGAGCTCTCCTACGCACTGAAGATGGATCCTCTCGCGCTTCGCCTGAAGAACTATGCAGAGCGCAATCCGATGGACGACCTGCCCTACTCCACCAAGGAACTGCGCGCCTGCTACGAACAGGGCGCTGCGC
>SEGN01000520.1 GCA_004211245.1 Variovorax sp. | reverse complement strand
CCCGCCGTGCTCGGGTGGCTGCGCCAGCACCTGCCCGGCACGGCCGACCGCATCGAGCCGCCGGTGCTCGCCATCGAGCAGGGCGCCGGCCACCTCAACCTGCGGCTGCACCAGCAGACCGGCCACGACGACGACGGCGACGAATGGATGATCGTCATGCGCGAGGTGTCCGACACCGCCGTGATCGAGGCGATGAGCCTCAGCCTCAAGCTCACGGCGCGCGAGGCGGAGGTGCTGTACTGGGTCGTCAAGGGCAAGACGAACCGCGACATCGGCGAGATTCTCGGCAGCAGCCCGGCCACGGCCAAGAAGCACCTCGAACGCGTCTACGTCAAGCTCGGCGTGGAGACCCGCACGGCGGCGGCCGGCGTGGCGATGAAGCGCATCCGCGAATTGCAGCCGCAGTTCGAGATCTGAGCGTCGAAGTGCTCGCGGCGCAGTTCAGTCGGCGTAGACGAAGCCGCCCGAAGCCTGCTTGACCGGGTAGATCTCGATGCGGCTGATGTTGACGTGCGGCGGCGCCATCAGTGCGTGGCAGATCGAAGCGGCGAGATCCGCCGGCATCAGCGTCTCCTTGCTCAGGAACTCCTTCGCGCGCTCGGCGCCCATCGAATTCGCGAACGCCTCGGTGGCGACGCGTCCCGGCGCCACTTCGGTCCATCGCACGCGGCTGCCCAGCGTGTCGAGGCGCAGCACGTCGAAGGCATGCGACACGGCCGCCTTGGCCGCGGAGTAGAGCGCGGAGCCGCGCATCGGATAGTGGCCCGCCATCGAGCCGATCACCAGGATATGGCCCCGGTCGCGCGCCAGCATGCCGGGCAACACGAGGCGGTTGAGCTGCATGACCGCTCGCAGGTTCAGGTCGATGATGCGATCGATTTCGTCGGGCGGATAGTCCTGCAGTGGGCTCGCGTGCGAGCCGCCGGCGTTGTTCACGAGGATGTCGATTTCCAGCCCGTCCAGCGCCGCGGCGCAGGCCTGCCGGTCCGTGATGTCCAGCACCAGCGGGATGCAGCCGGTGCGCGCGGCCAGCTCCTGCAGGCGGTCGTCGCGGCGTGCGACCGCATGCACGGTGAGGCCCGCCGCGCAGAGCGCCTCGACAGTGGCGGCGCCGATGCCGCTCGAGGCGCCTGTCACCAGCGCACTGCGGTAGCCGAGGGAGGGGGGAAAGCTCATGTCCGGAATCTCCGTGAAGTGAAGGGCGGCCTCAGGCGGCGTCGGGCGCAGCCGGCAGGAAGGGTTCGCCGAGCGTCTGCATCAACCGGTTGGCCCAGGCGAACATCGCGACCGCATGCGTTGCGTCGGCGATCTCCAGATCGCTCAGGCCCACCTCGCGCAGTGCCGCGACGTGGGCGGCCGTGGCGCTGGGCGGCGTGGTCGTGAGAGCGGCCGCGTAGTCGGCAATGGCGCGCAGGCGGGGCGGCATCGGTGCCGCCGGCCCGTCGGCCAGCAGGCCTTCCATCGTGGGCAGGTCCTTGGCGAGTTGCACGAACAGCCGCGCGTGCACCGAAGCGCAGTAAGGACAGCCGTTGATGCGCGACTCGACCACCGTGGCGAACTCGCGCTCGGCCCGCGACAGCCCCTTGGTGCCGTACATGACCGCATTGAACAGCAGCGAGCGCTCCATCAGCGCGGGCGCGTCGTGCACCAGCGTGAGGTAGTACTGCGACTGTCGCGCACTGCGGTTGCTGGCGTCGAGCACCGCGAGCTGGGCTTCGCTGCACGCCTC
>SEGN01000001.1 GCA_004211245.1 Variovorax sp. | reverse complement strand
GTCGTCAGGAGCACCTTGATCGACGGCACGCGTGTCCGCAGCTCGCGCGCGAGCGCAAAGCCGTTCATGCCGCCGGGCATGATGAGGTCTGAGAACAGGAGATCCGGTTTCGCGGTGTCGTCCAGCTGCTGCACCAGCTCGAGTGCTTCCCGGCCGCCGTTTGCGACGATCACGTTGTAGCCCAGTCCCTCCAGCATTTCGCGCGAGAGTTCTGCCACCTCGATGCGGTCATCGACCACCAGGATGGTCTCTGTCCCGCCACGCTCCCTGCGCCGGCCGACAAGTTCCGGGGCCCTGTGAAGATGCCTCGACACCCGGAAGTACAGGCGCACGGTGGTGCCGACGCCCTCTTCCGAGTAGATCCGGGCCGTGCCGCCCGACTGCTTTGCAAAGCCATAGACCATGGACAGGCCCAGGCCGGTACCCTTGCCTTCTTCCTTCGTCGTGAAGAACGGGTCCATCACTCTGCCGACAATCTCGGGCGGGATCCCGCCGCCCGTATCGGTGATGGAGATCGAGACGTAGTGGCCCGGCGTGAGGCCGGCATAGGCGGTCAGGTCATCGGCATCGACCTCCACGTTTTCCGTCTCTACAGTGATCGTTCCACCGTCTGGCATCGCGTCCCTGGCGTTGACCAGAATGTTGAGCAGCGCGACTTCGAGTTGAGTTGGATCGAGCTGGCAGGTACCGAGGTCCCGATCGAGTTCGAGCCTCACACGGGCCTTGTCACCCAGCGCGCTTGCCGCAAGCTCGACCATGCCCTCGGCGATGGCGTTCAGATTGACCGAACGGCCCTCCAGTCGCTGCTTGCGCGAAAAAGCAAGCAACTGCTGCGTCAGGGTCGAGGCCTTGGCAATTGCATTGCGGATGTTGTCCATGCTGCGACGGGCGGACGACTCGTCGAATTTGCCGAGGTCAAACCGGGCACGCATGATGTCGAGATGCCCGGACATCACCTGAAGCAGGTTGTTGAAGTCATGGGAGATACCGCCGGTCAGTTGTCCAAGCGCCTCCATCTTCTGCGACTGTCCGAGGGCCTCCTCGGCATCGCGACGACGGCTCACATCCAGTTGGGATGCGAAGAAATACACCAACTGCTTGTTTTGGTTGTACACGGGCGAGATGTACAGCGCGTTCCAGAACGCCGAGCCGTCCTTGCGGTAGTTCAGGATTTCCGTCGAGATCTCCTTGCGCTCGCGGATCGCATCGCGGATCGCAGCCACAGTGGTTTTGGAGGTTTCGGAGCCCTGCAGAAACCGGCAGTTCTGCCCAATGATCTCGTCGTGCGCGTAACCGGACATCGACAGGAATGCCCTGTTGACGAAAACGATGGGGTTGTCGGGCAGTCGCGGATCGGTGACCAGCATCGGCATGCGCGTGGTCTCGATCGCGGCGAAGAAAATGTCGTTGCGGTGATCGAGGATGGAATCGATACCGGCGACTTCTACATCGATTTCTGGAGGCGTTGAATTTCTGATCGGTGGCTTCTCGGCTTGCGACATGTTGCTGACACGTCCTTATGCCGCGCCATGGTGAAAGAGCGAACAATTTAAACCAGCATCCCGGCTCGCATGGCGGGAGAAGACCCATGCACGGACCCGGTTTTTGTCCTACGGAATGTCGCGCGCCAACAAAGAACGCGCCCTGATCTGCCGAACAGTTCTCACTACCCGTTGAGCGACAGCCAGGGAACGTAGCCGCTGCGGGAAAGCTCGGGGGCGAGTGCGGCGGACAGAACCATCAGATGGTCTTCGTACGCCGCGAGAATCTTCATGTCGGGCGTTCGCGCAAGCAACGGTGTGGTGATCAGGAGCGAACTGAACGCGGGGTCGAGTTGGGCGAGTTCCACCACCAACCCGAAAGACGCGACATCGACAAGCAGGCCCAGCGTCGCTGCGGCGGCTTCCGGTCGCCCTTCCGCAAATTCCTCGCACAGCAATTGCTGCATGCCGCGAAAGCGCATGTACCGCAGGGCGGCGGGTGGATGCGATGTCGGCGTGACGACGTGGATGCGCGACGCGGCCGGCGAAATCGTTGCGAGCGGCGCGCGGAAACTGACGTGCGGCATGTACCTGCGCTCCGCGTCCGACCACATCACGGCGAACAGGCAACATGCCAGATTGAAGACGGCCTGCCGCTGCGCGAGGTCGATGCGAGGCCCCATCATCTCGTTGACCGGATCCGATCCCGCAAGCATCTGGCCGACGCAATAGCGCGCAGCAAAGTCGTCCGCATGGACCTCGAGCGTCTGCAACCACTCGTGGCGCGGCGTGCCGAGCGAGAGCGCGGTCGGGTCTTCGAGCCGTTCCACAGAAAACTCGTGAAGCTGCTGCAGACCCAGCCGGTCCTGTGCAAACGCGACATGGCCACACAGCGCATGCGCCAGCTCGTGCATCCACACCAGGCGCAACATGTCGTAGAACAACGCGCACCCGCCCAGCGGTCGCTGAATGGCCAGCGATGCGGGATCGGGCCAGCGCGAGACGATGGCGAGCAGCTCCGCCTCCGAAACCGGGGTGTCGCCCGCGAGCAGTCCTGCAAGTTCAGGATCAGGCGGGATGTCCTTGCGGGGCTCCGCGGAGAGATCCATAGGTAGCACGACATCCGCAACCCGCTGGCAGATGGCCGCAAGCCTGCGTGCAAATTCGATGCCCAGTACGCTGAAGTGGGCGTCGCCGTGGCGTGCGCACCAGGCCTGCGTGCCTGCATCGTCGGCATAGTAGGCGGTGCACTCGAAGCTTTCACCGCTGGCCGCGTTGACATGGTCCAGCAGCTCCATGTCGAGCGCAATCGAAGCCATGGCCTGGTCCAGATGGCGTGCGAACCCGTTCGAACCGTTGTAGCGGGCGGGCGCCATGAGGCTGATCGTGAGCAGGTCCAGCGCCTCTGCGTCGGCGCCTGCGTCCTCCGACGCCCCGATGTAGCGGAATCCGGCCATCAGGCAACCAGCGCGTCGTGGATGGTTCTGGCGACCACCGGATCGTCCAGGTAGCCGGCAATGCCATGCCGGTTCGAAGTACGGTTGCGGACGTCGGTCTTGTTTTCGATGGCTGGCGTGACATCGAAGTGCTCGGCGTCGAGCGGATAGAGCGCAACGACATCCCGTTCATCCATGGCATTGAACCAGTGACCGACACAGTCCGGATACTCGATCGGCGAAAGCGCCGAACGGATCGCCCTCGCCCCCAGCGGCGAGCCGACGGTCACCAGCAGGGGCACTTGCCAGCCCTGCTGCCTGCCTTCCCGACGCAACAGGTTGAAAGCCACCACCGTGCCCAGCGAGTGCGACACCACGACGGTCGGTACGCCGGGCAGCATCGCCATGCGAACGCCTTGCTCGATCTTGTCGCGGATGCCGGGGTTCTTCAGGTACTGGTAGACATCGCGCGTCGCGAGCGCGATGGAGGCCGCACCGGCACCAGGCACCCGCTCGTCCAGCACCTTGAGAATCCCCTGGACCCACTCCCAGTTCAGCGGCCCGCGCTGTTTGATCTCGACATCGAGTGCGGCCTCCACTTCCTCATCGGTGATCCCTGCGGCCGACTGCATTTCCGTCAGCAGCGCCTGCTGGAACTGCTGCTCCGCCTTGTCCGCCCCCGCATTGCCGCGTACGACCACTTCGGCGACGGTGGCGGCGCTGCTTGCCAGGTCGTAGAGTGTCTGTCCGTAATAGGGGAATGCCACGGCAGTTTCCGCGATCGGCAACGTCAACCCGTTTGCCGCAAGGCCCACGTTCAGGGCGTCGAGCCACTCGGCTTTCAGCGCCGCTGCATCTTTGTGTTCCTGCGCGCGACCATGGATGAACACGAGGCGATCGGTCATTGAAGTTCTCCATTTGCAAAACATCGACGCAGTACATCGACACCCGCCGCGTCGAAGAGCGTCCATAGCGACGGCAATCTGAGTGCCTCGAGCTTGCGCAGCGGCTCGGGAAGCCGCACGTCGAAGGCGCGCATGAGTGTCCAGCCTTTCGACAGCAGCGGGAAGGGACCGAGCGGCAGATCGGCCGTGGCGAGTTGCTGCTTGTCCAGGAAGCCCGCCAGCAACGCGACGTCGAACAGCGCCTCCCCCAGATCGCCGCGCATGTAGGCGCCCATCTGCCGGATCAGGTCGCGCCGCTGCAGGTCGTGATAGGCGTACGCCGCATAGAGGCCGAGGCCGGGATCGATGCCCTTGGCCAACTGCATCCGTCGCGCGAGGTCGAGCACCTCGTCGCCGTCCAGTTGGAACGAGCCGCGGGTCATGGCTTCTGCCGCGACCGCACGCAGCATGCGCAAGTCCGCCGCGCGCGCCTGGAAATCCGTCCAGCGTGCGGTGTTGTCGGAAGGCTCGTAGGCGACGTCGATCAGCTCGTCCTCCGCGAACGTCAGGCGGCACATGAAGTCGGGGATCGCAGGGAGCACCACGCCGGCACCCGTGTCCATGACGAGGAGCACATTGGCGCCGGGCCTGGGTGCGCCACCGACCCGCAAATCCTCTCCATGGGCGAGCTGCCCCGTCGCGAACCCGACGTGGATGGACCCGCATGCGAAGTCCACGATCCGCGCGCCGCGCACGGCGAATCCGCACTGTGTTTCGTGATGCGATGGACCGAAGGGCTGCGCCAGCAGGCCCGTCAAGTCGGTGTTCGCGGTGTGGGCGATGGCGCCGGTGGTCGGGCGCGTCGCAGACAGTGGCGCGACATCCGCAGGCAGGATCGGCGACCGTGTCACGGAACGATCGGCCCAGACTTGGGCGCCCGGTGCTCTCGGCCCGGGCATGACCAGGGCGGCGTCGGGCGCAAGCCCGAGCGATCCGCCGGCAAGAACGTCCACGCTGGAAATCCAGGCTGGTGGGTCGGAGCTGATCGTTGCGACGGGCACCTGGATCACCCGCGTCTGAAGATTGAGCCGCGCCAGTTCCGCAGCCATCGCGCTGCTCAGGTGATCGCGCAGGGGGCGCAGGTGGATGTGCCCCGCCCGGGCGCCTCCCTCCTGCGTCCATTCCACCAGCGTCGGGCGTCGTCCGGCCAGCGCAGGCACGAGTGCCTGCGTGTACAAGGCACGGAACTCCGCGCTGGTGACCGCCGGATCGCGGACCTCGTGCGACGGCTTGCCCAGCTGGCAGGCAAAGAACTGGTCGACCGGTCGGGCGTCCTCTTCGCGGTTGGGGAAGATTTCGCTGCCGCGGATCGACTGGGCACGGATGCCTTCGGGCGCCGTCCGGCAGGCGTCGGAGATCAGTACGACGTGCGGTATCCCGCAGGTCGCGGCCAACGCCGCACTGGTCGCCACATTGACAGCCGCCTGGCTGTCCTCGGGAGCATCGCTCAGCAACCAGTATTCCTGGCGTTGGATGTTGACGCCGTGTCCGGCGAAATAGACGACCAGTTGCGACAGGTTGCCCGCCTCGACCAGCCTGGCGACAGCCTTCTTGATCTGCCCTGCTTCCACCGGCCCTGCCTCGTCGGTGAAGACGTGGACCGGATCCATCTTCTGACTGCGCGCCCAGGCCTCCATGAGACGCGCACCCCTTGCCGCGTCTTTGAGCCTGGGCAAATCGCCCGTTTTGTCGATGCCGATGACGACGGCTGCTCGCCTCATGTTGTCCTCCGGTCGGCGCTGCAGCGGGCGCGGCTAAAGCGGCGTGCGATACCCATCCTGGAGAGGGGTGGCGACACCATAAGGCCTTGGCGCGATCACCACAAGCGACATCCCATGGACGGGGGGCGGCGAGGCGATGGGCCTGCTACTGCAGCGTCTCCGCCGGATCGAAATCCAGCTCCACCTTGGCGCCGTTCGGATCGAGGCAGAACAACTGCCAGGTGCCTGCGCCGGCCTGCTGGCGCAGGTCGTACTTCACGCCGGCCGCATCGAAGCGGGCCTTGACCGCGCGCAGCCCCTGGGCGCTGAAGGCCATGTGGTCGATCACGCCGGCGCGCCCTGGCGGCAACGGCCGGTCGAAGTAGACGTGCAGCACGGCCTGCGGGCCGGTGCCGTAGAGCCACGCGCCCGGAAAGCCCAGGTCGGGCCGGTGCCCCACGGTGAGTCCGAGCAGGCCGGTGTAGAAGGCCAGCGTCTTCGCCTCGTCTTCGGCGATCACGGTGAAATGGTTCATGCCGACGATCATTCGCAGTTCTCCTCGGGTGTGCTCAGGCTTGCAGGATGAGTGCGCCGATGCTGGCGCGCGATTCGAGGCGCGCATGCGCCTGCGCGGCGGCGTCCAGCGTGTAGCGCTCGATCGGCGGCGGCCGCAGCGTGCCGTCGGCCAGCGCGTTCCACAGGCGTTGCGCGCGTTCTGCCAATTCGGCGGGCGTGGCCACGTAGTCGAACACCACGGGCCGCGAAAAGCTCAACGACCGCGCGACCAGCGCGTCCGGCGGCAGCGCCGCCAGCGGCCCGCTCGCCTGTCCGAGGCTGATCCAGTGGCCGCGACGGGCCAGCGCTGCCAGGTTCTCGTCGCGGGCATCGGCGCCGAGGCCGTCGATGACCACGTCGGCGCCGCCGCACGCCGCCTGCACGGCATCGGCAAAGCGGTGCTCGCGCGTGACGATCACGTGCTCGCACCCGTGGGCACGCGCGACGCGGGCCTTCTCGTCGCTCGACACGGTGCCCAGCACCACGGCACCCAGCCGACGTGCCCATTGGCACACGAGCAGGCCGACACCGCCGGCAGCGGCGTGCACCAGGAGCCGCGTTCCCGGGCCCACGCGCCCCAGGTCGCGCAGCAGGAAGTCGGCCGTGATGCCCTTCAGAAGCACCGCAGCGGCGACGTCGTCTTCCACGGCGGCGGGCAAGCGCACCACCCAGGCGGACGGCACATTGCGCACGCTGCAGTACGCACCCGGCACGGGGCCGAGATAGGCCACCCGGTCACCGGGAACCACGCCGTTGACGCCGGGTCCCACGTCGAGCACCGTGCCGGCCGCCTCCATGCCCGGCACACCCGGCAACGGCAACAGGTCGGGCATCCAGCCGCGGCGCAGGTACACGTCGAAGAAGTTGACGCCGATGGCGCGCTGCTGCAGGCGGACCTCGCCTTCGGCAGGTGGCCGCGTCTGCGTCGCCTCGGCCTGCAACACCTGCGCGTCGCCATAGCGATGCACCACGGCCTGCCGCGACGGCAGCGCCAGTCCCGCCGCGCCCGCTACGCTGCGGCCGGCGCCCTGCCCCTGCACATCGCCACCCTGCTGCAGGTAGCGCCGCAAGTTGGCGAAGCCGGCCTCGTACACGCCCTGCGCCACCATGTCGTGCAGCTGTCGCTCCTGACCGGGCGGCGTCGCGAAGGTCGATTCCCAGTGCCAGAAAGTCCGGTTGCCATCGGTCACCGGCTTCAGCGTGAGCGAGGCGACATAGCGCTGCAGTGGCACGGTGGCTTCGACGATGCAGTAGGTGCTCTTGTATTCGGTGTCCGACAGGGTCAGCAGCTGCTCGCGGATGCGGTTGCCGTCCTTCAGCGTGAAGCTGCGCACGCAGCCGACCTGGTCGCTCCGCTCGCCGCCTTCGATGCGGCTCGCTTCGACCACGTCGTGCCACCGGTCATGGCTGTTGAAGTCGCGCAGCACCGCCCACACGCGCTCGATGGGCGCGTCGATCACGGTGGAGCGCACCACGCGTTGCAGCATGTCCGTCTTCAGCGCGAGCCGAAGTGGCGCTTCAGCGCGTCGAAGCCGCCCTGGAACACGCCGCCGCCGATGCTCGCGCTCAGCTCCGGCTCACGCCCGGGCGCGCATTCGAACTCGGCGCTCCATTCGGCGAAGCAGCGCGCGCCGTCGGTCACGGGCGTGAGCTTCAGCGTGGCGACGTAGTTCGTCACGCCCATCGGGCTCTCGAGGATCTCGTAGCTGCAGCTGTAGTCGTAGTCGGACAGCGCCAGCAGCTTCTCGCGGATCATGCCGCCGTCGCGCAGGTGGAAGTGCCGGATGCATCCGACCCGGTCGGACGGCTCGGCGTTCTCGATGCGGCTGTCGGCAATGCCAGGGTGCCAGAGCGGCAGGCCGTTGAAGTCGCGGATGCGCGCCCACACGTTGTCGGCGCTGGCGTCGATGACGCTCGACGCATAGACCTGAACCATCGCCTACTCCGCCTTGGTCTTGCTGGACGGTGCCGGCGGCAGCGAGGCCTGCGCCCCGCTGGCGCCGCCGACAAGCTTCTGGATGTCACCGCCCTCGATGCCGATCTCGCGCAGCAGCTGGTCCACCAGCGGCGCCTGCGCCCGGAAGCGCAGCGCCGAGTTGACGACGCTGTCCGAGAAATTGCCGCCGTGGCCCGCCTCCCCGTGGCCGCCGCCGCCGGAGCCGCCCAGCCCGTCGACCTGCAGGATCTTGATGCCCTCGATGCGTTCCATCGGCCGCACCGACTCGCGGATGATGCCTTCGGCCTTCTCGACCAGCTTCATGCGCAAGGCCGACATGCGCGCCTCCGGGCTCAGCATGTTGTGCGCGGTGTTCATCAGCTGCAACGCCTCGGCCTCGATCTCGGCGCGCACGCGCATCGCCATCGAGCGGATCTTGTCGGCATCGGCGTCCGCCTCGGCCTGCGCGCGCACCGCGTCGCCGCGGTCGGCGCTGGCGGACTTCTCGGCTTGCGCAGCCGAGGTGAGCCGCAGGGCGTCGCGCTCGGCGACCTGCGCGGCACCGATCAGGTCGATCGCCTTCTTGCGCTCGGCCATCTCGACCTCGCGCGCGGTGAACACCTTCTCCTCGGCCGAAATGGCCAGCGCCCGCGCGATCTCGGCCTCGGCCTGCGCCTCGCTCTGCGACTTGCTTTCGCGTGCGATCGCGATGGCGCGCTGCTGCTCGGCCAGCTCCAGCGACAGCCGACGGTCCAGTTCGGCGCTCTGGATGGCGCGCTCCTTGCCGATACGCTCCTGCTCCAGCGTCTGCTCGGAGCGGATGCGCGCGGTGTCGATGGTCTGCTTGGCCGTGATCTGCGCGCCTTCGGCGTCCTGCTCGCGCTGGGCGCGCTCGGTCGCCACTTCGGCGCGCTGGCGGGCGCGCGCGATCTCGACTTCGCGCTGCTGGCTCAGCCGCGCGTATTCACCCTCGCGATCGATGTCGAGCGAGAGCTTTTCGGCTTCGAGGTTCTTGTTGCGGATCGCGATCAGCGTGTCCTGCTCGACATCGTTGCGCTGCTTCTTGCGGTGCTCGATCTGCTCGGTGAGCCGGGTCAGACCTTCCGCGTCGAACGCATTGCTGGGGTTGAAGTACTCCATGCCGGTCTGGTCGAGCTGCGTGAGCGACGCCGCCTCCAGTTCCAGGCCGTTCTTGGTGAGGTCTTCGGCCACCGTTTCACGCACCCGTTTGACATAGGTGCCGCGCTTCTCGTGCAGTTCCTCCATCGTCATCTCGGCCGCGGCCGTGCGCAGCGCATCGACGAACTTGCCTTCCACCAGTTCCTTGAGCTGGTCGGGCTCCATCGTGCGCAAGCCCAGCGTCTGCGCCGCGTTGGCCACCGAGTCGGGGTTGGCGGCAACGCGCACGTAGAACTCGGCGATCACGTCCACCCGCATGCGATCGCGCGTGATGAGCGCCTTGTCGCGGCCACGGCTCACCTCGAGCCGCAGCGTGTTCATGTTGACCGGGATCACGTCGTGCACGATCGGCAGCACGAACGCGCCGCCGTCGAGCACCACCTTCTGCCCGCCGAGCCCGGTGCGCACGAAGGCGCGCTCCTTCGAGCTGCGCAGGTAGAGCCAGTGCATCAGCCAGACGACGATGGCGACGACGATCGCCACGACGACGAGGCCGAGGATGAAACTGCCGAACTGGGAACCTGACATGGAATGTCTCCTGTAACCGCTGTATTACCGCGTGATCTCTGTGAAGCGCCGCGTGGTCTCGGTGAGCGCGACTTCGGTGGGCAGACGCTCCATCGAACTCGCGCCGTAGAAACCGTGGCATGCGGGGCAATGCGCCAGCACGTGCCGCGCGTCGTCGGGGGTGGCGATCGGGCCGCCGTGGCACAACACGATCACCTCGGGGTTGACCGCCTTCGCAGCCGACGCCCATGCATTGATGCGCCCGACGCAGTCGTCCAGCGTGAGCGCGGTCTCCGCGCCGATGGCGCCGCCCGTGGTCAGGCCGAGGTGGCAGACCACGATGTCGGCGCCGGCCGCGGCCATGGCGCGCGCATCGGCCTCGCAGAACACGTAGGGCGTGGTCAGCAGGTCCAGCGCGCGGGCGCGCCGGATCAGCTCGACCTCGAGGCCGTAGCCCATGCCGGTTTCCTCGAGGTTGGCGCGGAAGGTGCCGTCGATCAGGCCGACCGTCGGGAAGTTCTGCACGCCCGAGAAGCCGAGATCGATCAGCCGCTTCAGGAACTGGTCCGGAATCATGAACGGGTCGGTGCCGTTGACCCCCGCCAGCACCGGCGTGCGCTGCACCACCGGCAGCACCTCGTGCGCCATCTCGCAGACGATCTCGTTCGCGTTGCCGTAGGCCAGCAGGCCGGCCAGCGAGCCGCGCCCGGCCATGCGGTAGCGGCCGGAGTTGTAGATCACGATCAGGTCGATGCCGCCGGCTTCCTCGCACTTGGCCGACAGGCCGGTGCCGGCGCCGCCGCCGATCAGCGGACGGCCGGCGGCGATCTTGGCGCGGAAGCGCTCGAGCAGTGCGGTGCGGTCGATGCGTGGCATGGTGGTCTTCCCTCCTCTTCGTGCGTCAGGCGCGCCGGGCGCCGACGGGCGCACGGGTCACCTCGCCCCAGGCCGCGACCAGGGCCTCGGCAAAGGCTTCGTCGTTGATGTGCAGGGGCAGCCGCTGCAACTTTCGATCCGGGCCGGTGCGGAAGTGCTGCTCGATGGTTGCGAACAGCACGCGGTCTGCCTCCGGGTCGTGAAACGGTTGCCCTGGCCGGTCGATCGCCGAGACGCCGCCCTCCGGAATCAGGAAACGCACCGGGCCCTGCATCGCATTGAGCTTGGCCGCGATGAAGACGCCGATGGCGCGGTTCTCCTCGACCGTGGTGCGCATCAGCGTGACCGTGGTGTTGTGCCGGTACAGCGTGCGCGACCTGAAGCGCTCGGGCACGGTGTCCCAGGCGCCGAAATTGACCATGTCGAGTGCGCCGCAGGAGCCGACGTAGGGCAACGCGTGGCGCGCGAACACGTCCATGCGGGCCGGCCCCGCCGACAGGGTGCCGCCTGCGATCTCGTCGGCGATCTCGGTGGTCGAGACATCGATCACGCCGGCCAGCAGGCCGGAATCGGCCAGCTTCTCCATCGACTGGCCGCCGACCCCGGTGGCGTGGAACACCAGGCAGTCGTAGCCGTCTTCCAGGCGCTTGGTGACCGCCTGCACGCACGGCGTGGTGACGCCGAACATGGTGAGCCCGATGGCGGGCCGGGTGCTTTCCGACGCAGCGACAGGGTGCGCGATCATGCCGGCCAACGCATGGGCCGCGTTGGCCAGCACCTTCTCGCTGATGCGGTTGATGCCCTGCACATCGGTCACCGAATACACCATGCAGATGTCGCTCGGGCCGACGTAGGGCCGCGTGTCGCCGCTGGCCATGGTCGACACCATCACCTTGGGGCAGCCGATCGGCAACGCACGCATGCCTTGCGTCGCCATCGAGGTGCCCCCCGAGCCGCCGGCCGAGATGATGCCGCCGAGGTCGCGGCGGGCCCGCAGGAAGATCTCGAAGGCCTGCGCCATCGCCTCGGTCGCACGGCCGCGGTCGCCGTTGAACACGGCCGACTCACCCTGCGGATGGTGGCGCGCGACCTCGCGCGGATGCACGCTGGCCGGCGAGGGCTTGCCCGACGTGGCGAGATCGACCGTGACCACGCGAAGGCCGAGCTTTTCCAGGCACTGGCGAATGAAGAACAGCTCGCGTGCCTTGGTGTCGAAGGTGCCGGCCACGTACGCCGCCCGCACGCTGCTGGCCGCCACCGGAAAGTCGAGCACCGAAGGCGCCGCCACCGGCTGGGGTGCGGGCGCCGCGGCCGGGGCCGGCGCCGCGAACCGTCGCACATCGTTCGTCGGGCCCGCGGTGCCGCCCGCGTTCCAGCGCGTGAAGCCGCGCACGCTTGCGGGCGCGAGATCGTCGATCGATGGCGCGCCGCTGCCGTGGGCGCGGCGCACCGTGAACACCTGCGCAGGCGCCGGGCCGGCCTCGGCCCGCGCAGGCAGGTCCGCCGCGCCGGGTGGCTCGTCGTGTCCCCCCGATCGCACGCCGAGCAGGCGCTCCTGCAGTCCGCGGTCGGCAGCGAGCTCGGCGGTCGGCATCTCCTGCGCGATGCGCCCGTTGACCATCACGCCGATGCGATCGGCCACGCTCATCGCAACGCCGAGGTTCTGCTCGATCAGCAACACCGCAATGGCGCCCTCGGCCGCGAGATCGCGCAGCGCCTGCGCCACCTGCTCGACGATCACCGGTGCCAGGCCTTCGGTCGGCTCGTCCATGACCAGCAGCTTCGGGTCGAGCAGCAACGCGCGGCCGATGGCCAGCATCTGCTGCTCGCCACCGGACAGCTGTGCGCCGCCGTTGCCGCGACGTTCGGCCAGTCGCGGGAACATGGTGTAGACACGGTCGACATCGCGCCGCTTGCGGGCAACCAGCCGCAGGGTCTCGTCGACCGACAGGGAGGGCCACACGCGCCGGCCCTGCGGCACATACGCGATGCCGCGTCGCGTGATCTCGTTCGGCGCGCGGCCGAGGATTTCCTCGCCGAGCAGCTTCACGCTGCCGCGTGCCGGCACCAGCCCGGTGATCGCGTTGCACAACGTGGTCTTGCCCATGCCGTTGCGCCCCACGATGCCGAGCACGCCGCGCTCGATCGAGAGGCTCACGCCCTGCAGCGCGTGCGCCCGGCCATAGTAGACATCCAGGCCTTCGACCACGAGCACCGGCCCACGGCCCTTCGTCGCATCGCGATCGCTTCCGAACCAGGCCATCAGTGCTTGCTCCCCATGTAGATGGCCTGCACCTGGGCGTCGTTCTCGATCTCCGACGGAGTGCCGGTGCGCAGCACGCGGCCGTTGTGCATGACGGTGACGCGGTCGACCACACGCAGCGCGATGTCGAGGTCGTGCTCGATCAGCACGAAACTCATGTGCGCGGGCACCGAGGTGAGCAACGCCACCAGTTCGCGTCGCTCAGCAGGCGACAGGCCTGCCGCCGGCTCGTCGAACAGGATGAGCCGCGGTGCGCCGGCCAGCGCCATGCCGATCTCGAGCTGGCGTTGCTGGCCGTGCGCCAGGTTCGCCACCCGCTCGTCGGCGATGTGCGACAGCCGCGCACGCTCCAGCAGATCGCGGGTGGCGACGCTCGAGGCGTGAGCGGCGCCCGCACGCAGGAAGCTGAAGCGCCCGTTCGCGACGCCGCGCACCGCGAGAAAAAGGTTCTCGCGCACGGTGAGGTCGCGAAACAACAGCGAAGACTGGTAGGTCCGACGCAGCCCCTTGCGGATGCGCTCGTGCGGCGGCAGGTCGGTGATGTCTTCGCCAAAGAAATGGATCCGCCCCGCAGTGGGCGGAAAGTCGCCGGTGATGGCGTTGAACAGCGTCGTCTTGCCGGCGCCGTTGGATCCGAGCACCGCGTACTTCTGGCCCGCCGCGACCGTGATGGAGACATCGTCCACCGCGCGCAGCGCGCCGAAGGCCCGTGTCACCCCGCTCAGGGCCAGCGCGTCGCCGGACAGCAGTTGCCCACTGCCGCCCGGTGCGCCGGTCGCCCCGGCGCCGCGCGGCGCCGGGGGTCTGAGCGTGGTGATCGAAGCCATTGCGCCGCCTGCCTACTTGCGGCAATCGGGCACGTCGCGCGTACCGAGACCCATCTTCTTGAACTCCGCTTCCGGCAGGCCGAGCGTCTGCGAGATGTTCGGCACCGACTTGACCACCTTGTTGTAGAACGAGCCATCGGCCGCCTTCGCGACTTCGGTGATGTAGGTCGTGCCCACGCCGTTGCGGTTGGCGTCGATCTTCACCTCGCCGGCCGGCCCCTTGAAGCTGGTCTTCTGCAGCGCGTCCCGGTAGGCCTTCTGGCCGCCCGAAAGATCGCCCTTGACCGCATCGAGCGCGTCGAGCGTGGCCTTGGTGTTGATGTAGTACAGGTAGGCAAACAGCGACGGGCTCGGGAAGCCGTCCTTGAAGTTCGCCTTGTAGTCGGCCACGAACTTCTTCCACTCGGGCGTGTCGATCGAGTCGGCCATCGGGCCGGCCGACGCCGTGCCGAGCAGCGACTCGCGGCGCTTGCCCTTGAAGTTCAGCACCGTCTGGTCGACCGTGATGGAACCGCCGACCATCGGCTTGTCGCCGCCGGCCTGCTCGTACTGCGTGAGGAAGTTGACCGCGTCCGAGCCGCCGAGCACCACGACCAGCGCATCGACGTCCTTCGGAATCTTCGCGATCACCGAGGCGTAGTCCTTCGTGCCGAGCGGCACCCAGGCCTTGTCGACCACCTTGCCGCCCTTGGCACAGTAGCTGGCCATGAAGCCCTGCACCTGCGAATAGGGGAAGCCGTAGTCCTCGGCGATCAGGAAGGTCTTCTTGTACCCTTTCGACAGCGCGTGTTCGCCCAGGCCCACCATCCACTGCGCGCCTTCGGTGTTGAACCGATAGAAGTTGGCGGCCGGATCGGTCAGCGTCGCGGCCTGCGCACCGGCCGAGCCGTTGATGAAGGTCACGTTCGGCTGGGTCTTGGCGTAGTTCTTGACGGCGATGCCCTCGTCGCCGGACAGCGGGCCGATCATGATCTGGACCTTGTCCTGCTCGACCGCTTTGCGGGTGGAGTTGACGGCCTTGTCGGGCGTGGCGTCCGACGAGACTTTCACGAACTCGATCTTCTTGCCGCCCGCCATGCCCTTCTTTTCCTTCAGCGCCAGGTCGGCACCGCGCATGCCGTCCTGCCCCGGCGCGGCGAACGGGCCCTCGAGCGACGCGAGCAGGCCGATCTTCAACACCTCCTGCGCCTGTGCGAAGCCGAACATTGCGAACACCGCGGCCGTGCCGACGACGCTGCGTGCAAATACTTTTCCGTGCTTACCCATCATGTCTCGCTCCTGTTGTGGTTGGTGAATGCGGCCCGTGCCGCGGCTGAGTGAACCGCCCCGACAGGCGCGTGCGCAGGCTCTGCCACAAGCCCAGCAGCCCATCGGGCGAGAACAACACGATCGCGAGGAAGACCCCGCCAATGACAAGATTGAAGCGTTCACGGTCGACCAGGTCGATCGCGAAGTTCTGCAGCAGCACGAACACGATGGCGCCGACGAATGCACCGATCGGGTGCTTCATGCCGCCGAGCACGGCGATGATGAGGATGTTGATCATCGCGCCGGTGCCCACGGTGCCGGGCGAGATGCGGCCGTTGTACCAGACCATCAGCACGCCGCCGATCGCCGCCAGGAACCCTGCGACCGCGTAGGCGCCGACACGGTGGGCCGTCACGTTGTAGCCGAGCGACTGCATGCGCCGGGGGTTGTCCCGAATGCCTTGCAACGCAATGCCGAACGGCGTGCGCACCAGGTGCTTGACGAAGAAGTAGCCACCGGCCGCACACGCCAACACCAGCAGGTAGAACGCTACAGGCTGGCGCAGGTCGATGTCGAACACGGTCGGAGGCTCGACCTTGCTGAAGCCCTGAAATCCGTTGAACAGCGTGTAGTTCTGTTGCGCCAGATAGAAGAACGCGACGCCGACCGCGAGCGTGATCATGATGGTGTAGATGCCTTCGGTGCGCACCGAGAGCCAGCCGATCGCCGCCGAGAACAGCGTGGCGAGCGCGAGCGCGAAAACGATGGCCAGCCACCACGGCCAGCCCAGGCTGATCGCCGCGTTGCTGCTGCTGCCGAAGATCGCCACCAGGTAGCCGGCCATGCCGGCGATGGTCATTTGCGCGAGCGACACCATGCCCCCATAGCCGCCGAGAAAGGTGAGAGACAGCGCAACGAGCCCGAGCGCGAGCGACTGCGCACCGATCTGGAACGTGAAGAACGGCGTGGCGAAGAAAGGGTAGGCCAGCACCAGCGCAGCCACCACCGCATGCCGCCAGCGCACCGGCCGCAGCAGCGCCCGCAGCCACTGCGGCAGTTCACCATGCGCCGCCGCAGCGGCGGGCCGAACCGGCGCCGGCTTGAGCGGTACCACCACGCCGGGCGCGGGCCGCGCCACGGCGCCCGGCACTCCGGATGCACCCATCGCCCGGCGCCACTTCGCCGCGCTCACGTGGCTTTCCCCATCAACCCGCGTGGCTTGAATGCGAGCGCGACCACCATGATGACGAAGGTGAACACAACGCTGTAGGTCGGCGCATAGGCCAGTCCGAACTGTTCGGCCAGGCCGATCAGCAAGGCGCCGATGGCGGCGCCGACCACGCTGCCCATGCCGCCCACGATCACCACCACCAGCGAGGCGAGCAGGTAGCGCGTGTCCTCGCCGGGCGAGATCGACAGCGCGGTGCCGCCGACCACGCCCGCGAGGCCGGCCAGCCCGGCCCCGATCGCGAAGGTCAGCGCGAACACCAGTTGCACATTGACGCCCGATGCCGCCAACATGCCCCGGTCGTCCACGCCGGCACGGATCATCATGCCGATGCGGGTGCGCGCAAGCAGCCACCAGAGGCCGACGCCGATCGCGATCGAAGCGACGAGCACGGCGAGCCGGTAGGTCGGAAACTTGTTGATCAGGGGCAGCGTGGTGGACCCGTAGATCCAGGCCGGGGGATCGAAGGTGTAGATTTCGGCGCCCCAGATCCACAGCATGATGTCGGCCAGCACGATGGACAGGCCGATGGTCACGAGCGTCTGGCGCAGGTCCTGGCCCTGCATGTGACGGAACACCAGCAGTTGCATGAGCAGACCGAGCACCGCAGCAGCGAGAAAGCCGGCCATCACCGCCAGCACCCACGAGCCCGTGCGCTCGCCGACGAACCAGCCCACATAGGCGCCGAACAGGTAGAGCGAGCCATGCGCGAGGTTCACGTTGCGCATCAGGCCGAAGACCAGCGTGAACCCGCTGGCCACCAGAAAATACAGCGAGGCCAGCGTCAGCCCGTTCAGCAGGGTCTTGAAGAACAGCGTCGGGTTGTCGGGGATCGCCCAGGCGGCGAACACCACGACCGGCCCGCCGAACAACAGCCACAGCGCCCACTGCTTGTGCGTCATGCGGCGTGGCTCCAGGCGCGCTGCGACGCGATCTCGGGCGCCTTCACGAACTTGCCGTTCTTCATGACCGCGAGGATGCGTTTCGGGTCGCGCAGGATCGCAAGGTTGGCGAGCGGGTCGCCATCGACCAGCAGCAGGTCGGCGAGGAAGCCGTCCTTGATGACGCCGAGTTCGTCCGGCTGCATCATGATCTGCCCGCCATAGAGCGTGGTGGAGCGGATCGCCTCCATCGGCGTGAAGCCCAGGTACTTGACGAAGAACTCCAGGTCGCGCGAGTTCTGGGTGTGCGGCGTGAAAGCGAAGCCGTAGTCGCCACCGGGCAGCACGCGGATGCCCCGCTTGTGCATCCTGGCCAGCGATTCCAGCGCGGCATCCCACTCGATCTGGTAGCCCATGTCGGTGGCCATCTGCTTCGTGATGCCGAATTGCTCGGCCTCATTGAGCATGGCGTAGAGGATCGCGATACCGGGCGCGACGAACACCCGGTCTTTCGCGGCTTCGAGCATGTCCAGCGCCTCGTTGTCGACGAAGCTCGCGTGGTAGATCAGGTCGATGCCGTGCCGCAGGGCCTGCTTCACGCTCTCGGACGAGCGCGCATGCGCGATGCCGCGCTTGCCGCGGATCTTGACCTCGCGCATCGCCGCCGCCACCTCCTCGTCCAGCATCCAGGTGGTTTCCGAGGGCGACTGCGGCGTGAAGTTGTCGCCGGACAGATTGAGCTTGATCGAGTCGACGCCGTATTTCAGGAACATGCGCACCGCCTTGCGCATCTCGTCGGCGCCGGAGATGTTCACGCCGAAGCTGAACTCGGGAAACGGCAGGTGCGGCAAGGTCTCGTCGCCGAGACCGCCCAGCACCGTGATCTCCTGGCTGGCCGCCAGGTAGCGCGGCCCGGGGATCTGGCCGGCATTGATCGCATTGCGGATCACCACGTCGAGCCGCGGCTTGGCACAGGCGGCGCCGACGCACGAAGTGAATCCGGCTTCGAGGTACCGCTTGGCGACCTTCGCGCACCACAGCACATGCTCTTCGAGCGGCATCGTCTGGATCGCCGCCAGCGTGGCCGCGTCGTTCCAGGAGAAGTGCGTGTGCGCCTCGCACATGCCGGGCATCAGGGTGGCGCCGGCGCCGTCGATCACGGTCGCGCCGCCGGGCGCGATCGGCGCCGTGCTGCGCCCGACCTGGCGGATGCGGTTCTCGCGCACGAGCACGCTGCCGCTGTACGGGTTCTGCCCGGTGCCATCGAGGATGCGCACGTTGGTGAAGACAACATCGGCCATCGTCGTGCTCCTCAGGCGGCCCAGCGGGTGGTGGCGCGCGTGCGCTGCATTGCAGGCGCGCGATGGAACTCGCCGTCCTTCATGACGGCCAGGATGCGGGCCTTGTCCTGCAGCACGGTGATATCGGCCAGCGGATCGCCGTCGATCAGCAGGATGTCGGCGAGATAGCCTTCGCGGATGTAGCCGAGCACCTTGCCCATGCGCATCATCGGGCCGCCCCATGCGGTGGCCGAGAGCAGTGCTTCCATGGTGCTCATGCCGACGTACTTGACGAAGTACTCCAGGTCCTTCGCGTTGGTGCCGTGTGGCGTCCACGCGAATCCGTAATCGCCGCCGGGCAGGATCCGGATGCCGCGCTTGCGCATCGCGCGCATGCTTTCCACTGCCGCCTCCAGCTCGCGGTGGTAGCCCATCTTCTTCGTCACCTCGGGCGTCAGGCCCCATTGGCTCGCGTGGTGCGAGGTGTTGATGAGCCAGGCCAGCCCGGGTGCGATGAAGTGTTCGGTCTTGTGCGCCTCGAGCATGTCGAGCGCCTCTTCATCGGTGAAGCTCGCGTGGTAGATCACCTCGATGCCGTGCCGCACGCACTGCTTGATCGACCAGGTCGAACGCGCATGGGCCGCGACCCGCTTGCCCCAGGCCTTGGCCTCCTCGACGCAGACGCGGATCTCCTCCTCGGTGAACTGGCTCATCTCGCTCGGCATGCCGGTGATCGACTCGCCGGAGAGGTTGATCTTGACGGAGTCGACGCCGTACTTGGCCATCATGCGCACGCAGCGGCGCATCTCCTCGGCGCCGCTGACGATCGCCCCGAACGCGAACTCGTGCTGCGGCAGGTGCGGCTGGGTGGAGTCGCCGAGGCCGCCCGGCAGCGTGATCTCCTGGCCGGCCGCAAGATAGCGCGGGCCGATGATCGTGCCGTCGTTGATGGCGTTGCGCGTGACCACGTCGAGGCGCGGCTTGGCGGCGGCGGCACCGACGCAGCTGGTCCAGCCCATGTCGAGGTAGCGTTTCGCCACCTCGGCGCACCAGAGGATGTGCTCCTCCGGCGGCATGCGCTGGATGGCGTCCAGGCTGGGCTGGTCGTTCCACGAGAAGTGCGTGTGAGCCTCGACCATGCCGGGCATCAGGAACGCCCCGGCACCGTCGATGACCTGCGCGCCGATGGCCGGCACCGGCCGCGCGCCGAAGGCCGTTTTGGCGACGCGCGCGATCCGGTTGCCCTGCACCAGCACGTCGCCGGTGAAGGGCGCATCGCCGCCGCCATCGAACACGCGCACGTTGGTGAACAGTACATCGGCCATGGCTAATTCCTCGCGTGGGTGGCCAGGAACTCGCGCAGCTCGCGCTGGCATTCCTCGGGGCGCTCGATCGGCGTCCAGTGGCCGCAGCGCGGCAGCACAACGACCCGCGTGCTGCCGGCACGGTGGAGCTTCTCGGCCATCGTGCGCACCGCCTGCGGCGGCGCCACACCGTCTTCGTCGCCGGTCACCAGCAGCACGGGCGCCTCGATGCGCTCGACCGCGGCCGCCTGCGCGTTCGCCAGCGCCTCGCAGCTGCGCGCGTAGGCGTCGCCGTCCTGCCGCATGAGGCTTTCGCGCACGAACGCCACCGCGACCGGCAAACGCGCGCGGGTATCGGCCGAGATGGCCGCGTTCACAAGCCCCTGGGTGATCTCGTGCATGCCCGCTGCGCCTTCCCGCGCCTTGATCGCGCGGGCTCTCATCGCAGCGCGGGCCGCATCGGGCGGTGCGACGATCGGGCCGAACAGCGCCACGCTGGCCACCAGCTTCGGCTGCGAGACTGCGATGTGCTGGACCACGATGGTTCCCATCGAGTGCCCGACCCAATGCGCGCGCGTCACGCCCATTCGCGTGCAAACGTCCATCACGGCTTCGACGTAGCGCTCGATCGACAGCGTCCCTTCGACGCGCTGCGAGCGCCCGCTGCCGGGGAGGTCGATCCGGATCACGCGATGCCGTGCCATCGCAGGCATCAGCGGCGTCCAGCTGTTGGAGCTCCCGCCAAGCCCGTGCACGCACACGACGACCGGGCCCTCGCCCTCCTCTTCTACCGCGACGCGGTCGAACAGATGAAATGCCATGGTCACTCGAACCTGTTCTCGATGACACCGATGCCATCGATCTCGATGCGCACGACGTCGCCGGCCTTGAGCCACTGCGGCGGCTTGAGCCCCATGCCGACGCCGGCCGGCGTCCCGGTCGCGATCACGTCGCCGGGGTACAGCGTGATGCCGCGCGAGCAGGTCTCGATGAGCGATGGAATGTCGTGGATCAGATCGCGGGTCAGGCCGTCCTGGCGCAGCGCGCCATTGACCCACCCGCGTACGCGGGTGGCGCGCCCGTCGAGTTCGTCGGCGGTCACGATCCACGGCCCCATCGGGCAGAAGGTGTCGAAGCTCTTGCCGAGGTCCCACTGCTGGTGGCGCATCTGGACGTCGCGCGCCGTCACGTCGTTGACGATGGTGTAGCCGAACACATGGTCCATGGCGCGGGCCCGCGGAATGTCGCGCCCGCCCATCCCGATGACCAGCGCCAGCTCCGATTCGTAGTCGATCTGGACCGATGCGGCAGGCGAAGGCAGGCGCACCGGGTCGGCCGGGCCGACCACGCATTCCGCCAGCTTGGTGAACACGATGGGCCACGGGTCTTCCTGCGGCATCGTCTCGCGGAACACCGTGCCGGCCAGTTCGGCGGCGTGTGCGTGGTAGTTGCGGCCGACGCAGAACAGGCTGCGCAGCGGGCGCGGCAACGGCGCGCGCAAGGCGATCAGGTCCACCGGCAGACGCGCGCTCGACGGCTGCGGCAAAGGCTCGCCCCTCGCGAGGGCCTGGATGAGCGGCAGCACGCCACGCGCCACGTCCGCCGCCGCCAGCGGCGTCGCTTCACGCCCGTCCGGCGAGATGATGCCCACGTGATCGCGTCCGCCCCAGTTCCAGCTGGCCAAGCGCATTGTCTTTGTCTCCATACGCCGCGAGGTTCATCCGGGCCCGGCCCGCCGCCTCGCGATCAGTGACCCCTGTCGAAACGATCCTCAGGGCTTCATCCGGATTTGTGAGACTTGCGTCTCAAATCTGGATGCGTGCATCATACGATCCGATATGCACACTTCACAAGCAATGCAATGCACCCCGGGCTACGGACAAACCCCATGGCCCGGTTGAAGCACAAACTCACCGAACCGCCGATACCGCCCGCGCGCGGCGTCAAGGCGGCGACCTTCGGCCTGTTGCTCGACACGGCCATGGCGATCATTCAGCAGAGTGGACACATCCCCTCGGTGGCCGAGGTGGCGGTTCGCTCCAACGTCTCGCGCGCCACCGCCTACCGCTACTTCACGAGCCGCAGCGCCTTGGTCACCGCGGTGATCGACAGCTCTCTCGGGCCGGTGCGCACGCTGGCGTCCGACAACCCGAGTGGCCGCGAGCGCGTGCACGAACTGTTCGTGCAGACCTTCCCGCGCTTCAAGGAGTTCGAACCCCAGCTTCGCGCTGCGGCGCAGCTGTCGCTGGAGCAATGGGCGCTCGAACGCGCCGGGTTGCTGGAGGAGGAGCCCTATCGGCGCGGGCATCGCGTGCGCATCCTCGAACACGCGATCGCGCCGTTGGCGCCGTCGCTGACGCCCGCGATCCGCGACCGCCTGCACCGCGCGCTCTCGGTGGTCTATGGGATCGAGCCCTACGTGATCCTGAAGGACATCTGGGGCTTGCCGGATCGCGAGGTCGAGCGCATCGCGCTGTGGATGGCCGACGCGCTGATCGATGCGGCCTTGCACCAGTCGAAGAAGCCGGAGCGCAAGGCGTCCATGCCGGTGCGCAAATCGCCCGCGGGTAAAAGATGACGCCCGCCTGGTACGACGCGCAATACAACAACCGCGCACGCATCCCCGGACATCCGGCCATCCTCGCGCACTGGGCGCAAGCCTCGGCGGACGCGCTGGCCCGGCATCCCGACATGGTCGAGGCATGCTACGGATCGCATCCCCGCGAGCGGCTCGACGTGTTTCCCGCGAGGGCGGCCGGATCGCCGGTGTTCGTCTACTTTCACGGTGGCTACTGGCGCGCGCTGGACAAGCGCGACCAGAGCTTCGTGGCGCCCCCCCTGGTGGCGGCGGGTGCCCTCGTGGTGCTGCCCGACTACGCGCTTTGTCCGGCCGTGCGCATCGAACACATCGTGCTGCAGACGGTGCAGGCCTTGCGATGGGTGCATCGGCATGCGGCGCGTTGGGGCGGCGATCCGGACCGGATCGTCGTCGCCGGTCATTCGGCGGGCGGGCACCTGGCGACGATGCTGCTCGCCTGCCGATGGCAGGCCGTCGACGCCGCCCTGCCGGCCGATCTCGTCAAGGCGGCGCTTTCGATCTCGGGCCTCTACGAGCTCGAGCCCTTGCGGCATGCGCCGTTCCTTGCAGGAGACCTCGGCCTGACGGCCGAGTCGGCCCTCAAGCTGAGCCCGGCGGCCATGCCCGCACCCGGCGGACAACTGGCCACCGTGGTGGGTGGCGACGAGAGCGAGGAGTTCCTGCGACAGGCGGACTTGATCGCTCGCGCCTGGGGCCCGCAGGTGGTGACCGCGAGCGAACGGCCTCCCGGTCGCAACCACATGGACGTGCTGCACGAGCTGTCCGATCCGCTGTCGCGCACCCACGCGCTCGCGCTGGAACTGCTCGGCCTCGGGCGCTGACCCGGCGCCCTCAGGTGCGCAGGAACTTGACCCGCGCCGCATGCGTGATGGCCACCACGCACGGATGCTTGATGCGCCGCTCGACCGAGATCGCGAAGAATTCCTCGACCAGTTCCGAGGTGCGCCCGAGCACCTCGACGCCGTACTGCGTACAGGTTTCCTCCTCGAGCACGGCCGGCGACATGAACACGCCCCGCCCTTCACCGCCGAATGCCTTGAGCAGGGCCGCATCGTCGAATTCGCCGATCAACCGGGGACGCAAGCCGTGCTCGGCCAGCCACAGGTCGAGGCGTTGACGCATCGCCGAACTCGACCCCTGGATCAGCATCGGCGCACCGTCCAGACAGTCGGGGAACGAACCCTGCAAGGCCTGCTTGAGCGCAGGCGCCACGAAGAAGGTCATCGCAGTGGTGCCGAGCGTGTGGTTGAACGCCTTGACGCTGGTCTGCTTGCCCATGGCCTCGTCGGCGATCACGAGGTCCAGACGGTGCACCGACAGCTGGCCGAGCAGGTCGCGGAAGTTGCCCTCGTGGCAGACCAGCCGCACCTGTTCGGGGATGCCGAGCGCCGGCTCGAGCAACCGATAGGCGATGGCCTTCGGCACGGCATCCGCAATGCCCACGCGAAAGCTGAGGCTGCGCCCCGCCGGGCTCTTGCTGCTGACAGCCGCCTCCAGCTCCGCGCCGAGCGAGAAGATCTGGTCGGCATAGCTGAGTGCGGTGCGCCCTTCCGGCGTAAGCTCGACGCCACGGCCGCTTTTCTGGAACAGGTGACAGCCGAGCGCGTCCTCCAGCATCTTGATTTGCGCCGACAGGGTCTGCGGCGTGATGTGCAGCTGCTGCCCGGCGCGCACCACGCCGCCGGCCTTGGCCGCGGCCCAGAAGTAGTGGAGATGCTTGTAGTTCAAGGCTGTAGGACGCGGTCGATACTTCGGAAAAAGCGATGTAGCGATGCCAAATATACGACTTTTATCGAATGCTCGCCGCCCCTACATTTGACCTGTCCCACCTTCACAGGAGATATCAAATGAACGACAACATCCAGGTCTTCGGCGCACCGTCGGCCATCGACCCCACGACGGCGCAGCGCAATCAGGTGCTGCGCAACACCTACTGGCTGCTCGCGCTGTCGATGATCCCGACCGTGCTGGGCGCCTGGATCGGCGTGGCCACGGGCGTGGCGAGCGCGATGTCGCCCGGGATCGGCCTCGTCGTCTTCCTGGCCGGCGCATTCGGCTTCATGTTCGCGATCGAGAAGACCAAGAATTCCGCTGCGGGCGTCCCCGTGCTGCTGGCCTTCACCTTCTTCATGGGCATCATGCTGTCGCGCCTGGTCGGCACCGTACTGGGCATGGCGAACGGCGCGGGCCTGGTGATGACGGCCTTTGCCGGCACGGGCGCCATCTTCCTCGGCATGGCCACGCTGTCGTCGCTGATCAAGCGCGATCTGAGTTCGATGGGCAAGTTCCTGTTCATCGGCGCGATCATGCTGCTGGTTGCCGGCATCGCCAACTTCTTCATCCAGTCGAGCGCCCTGATGATCACGCTCGCCGTGCTGGCGATCGGCATCTTCTCGGCCTTCATCCTGTATGACCTGAAGCGCGTGAAGGACGGCCAGGAGACCAACTACATCACGGCCACGCTGGGCGTGTACCTGAGCCTCTACAACGTGTTCCAGTCGCTGCTGATGCTGCTGGGCATCGGCGGTGGCCGCGACGAGTAACCTCTTCATTCAAGGAGTCGCCATGCGTCTCACCACCAAAGGCCGGATGGCCGTCGTCGCGATGATCGATGTGGCCCTGCACGGCAGGACCGGGCCGGTCGCCCTTGCCGTCATCGCGCGCCGCCAACGGATTTCCGTCTCGTACCTGGAACTGATGTTCTCGGATCTGCGCCGCCATGGCCTGGTGGCCTCCACCCGCGGGCCCGGCGGCGGCTACACGATCGGGCGCGACGCTGCGGCGATCTCGGTGGCCGACATCGTCTATGCGGTCGACAGTGCCAGCGCGGAACCCGGCCAGCGCGGCTTCGACCTGGTCGCGCCCGACGATCAGCGCTGTCTCACGCCCGATCTGTGGTCGTCGCTCAGCCAGCGCGTGGTGGAGTTTCTGGATTCGATCAGCCTTCAGAAGCTGGTCGAGGAGCAACTCGCCAACGGCGTGAAGGTCGCACCGCATGAAGCGTCCCCCAAGCGGGCCCTGCTGCCGGCGACACGGGTCCAGCCGACCCGGCCCAAAGCGCCGAACTCGGTGTTTGAACTGGGTAAATTCCAAACGGGCTGATTGTCACAAAATGTGATCAAACTGACCAAAGCGTGAACTTCTTCCTCTGAAAGTGCGAACCTAAGTTTTACAGTCGCACCATTCAATTTCAGCCATGGAGTGATCATGCAGGTTCGCAAAATCGGTTTGCTCGTGGAACAACCGCGGGACGGCGCTTACTACTGGGTGATCCACGAAGACGTCTACCGCGATGGCCGGTTCGAACTCGTCCAGAAAGCCGACCGCGCTTTTGCGACCTATGCTGCGGCCCTCGCACAGGGTTACGGCGTTCTGCAGCGGCTTTGCGGCCTCACCGGTCTGCCGGCCCGGACTTCGGTGCCGATGTAGCCGTTCAGGACGCGTCGTCGGCCGCGTCGTAGTCGAGGTCGGTGCTGGCGAGGATCTTGTCGATGCGTCGGCCATCGAGCGCCGCCACCTCGAAAGTCCAGCCCACGCAGTCGATGCGTTCCCCCACGGTCGGCAGATGGCCCGACACCGACATCAGCAGGCCGGCCACGGTGTTGTAGCGGCCGCGTTCTTCCTCCGGCAATTCCTTGATGCCGAGCCGGGCGCGCAGTTCCGATACCGGCATCAGGCCATCGAGTTCCCAGACGCCGTCGGGCCGCAACGTGGCCCACGCTTCGGCCTGCATGCCGGGTTGCAATTCACCCGTGATGGCCTCGAGCAGGTCGCGCGGCGCCATCAGCCCCTGCACCACGCCGTACTCGTCCACCACGAACACCAGGCGGCCGGCCCGCACCCGGAACTGCTCCAGCAATTCCATGCCGGTCAGCGTCTCGGGCACGAAGGACGCGGGCTGTGCCGCCGACTCGATCGGCCCCTCGTGCTGCGGGCCGAGCTGCAACAGCTTCGCCACGCTGATCACGCCGACCACGTCGTCGAGCGAGTTGCGGCACACCGGGTACCAGGAGTGAACCAGGTTGAGCGCACCGGCAGCGGCCACCTTCTGCAGCGCCTGCGCCACCGTGTCGGCGGCATCGAGCCATTCGATGTCGGCGCGCGGAATCATCAGCGACGACAGGCGGCGGTCGTCCAGGTGGAACACGTTGCGCACCATCTGGTGCTCGTGATGCTCGATCACGCCCGCGTCCACGCCTTCCTCCAGGCTGGCCGAGATTTCCTCTTCGGTCACGACGCGCGCCGCATTCGCATCGATGCGCAGCAGGCGCAGCGTCATCGCCGTCACGCTCGACAGCAGAACCACAAAAGGCTTGGCGCCCGTGGCCAGCGCGCGCATCGGCCGCGAGACCCAGCGCGCCACGGGTTCGGGATAGAGCTGGCCGATGCGCTTGGGCACCAGTTCGCCGAAGACGATCGTGAAAAAGGTGATGCAGGTCACGACCAGCGCCGTGGACACGATGCTGGCCGTGCCCTGGCCCATGCCGAGGGTTTCGAACCACACCGACAGCGGCGCCGCGAAGGCCGCTTCGCCGACGATACCGCTCAGCATGCCGATCGAAGTGATGCCGATCTGCACGCTCGACAGGAACTGGGTCGGGTCCTCCATCAACCGCAGGGCGGCAACCGCGCCGGCGTCTCCGGTTTCGGCCATGGCCGCAAGCCGCGCACGCCGGCTGGTCGAAAGGGCCATTTCGGACATGGAGAACAACGCGTTGAGCGTCGTCAGCAAGGCCAGCAGGAAAACATCCATGTACGCAGGAGAGAATGAGGTCATGGCACTTTACTTGATAGGCGACGTGCAGGGCTGCGACGCAGCGCTCGGGCGGCTGCTCGACGCGATCGCCTTCTCTCCGAGCCGCGATCGCATCGTGCTGCTGGGCGACCTGGTCAACCGCGGCCCCGACTCCGCCGCCGTGCTGAGACGCGTGCAAGGCTTCGGCAGTTCGGCGCGCAGCCTGCTCGGCAACCACGACCTGCACCTGCTGGGCGTGGCGCACGGCGCGCGCAAGGCCGGCCGCAGGGACACGCTGGACGCTTTGCTCTCGGCGCCCGACGCAGAGGCATTGCTCGACTGGCTGCGCCACCAGCACATGGCGCTGCACGAGACCGTGGCGGGCGCCGACCTGCTCATGGTGCATGCGGGCGTGCTGCCGCAGTGGAGCGTGGGCGACGTGCTGGTGCACGCCGCAGAGGTCGAGGCGGTGCTGCAAGGCGCCGCGATCGGGGAATTCCTGCGGACCATGTACGGCAACGGGCCGGCACAGTGGAGCGACGAACTGAGCGGCAGCGCCCGCTTGCGCGTGATCGTCAATGCGCTCACGCGACTGCGCTTCTGCAGCGCCGACGGCGTGATGGAGTTCGAGGCCAAGGACGATGCGAGCACCGCGCCCGCCGGCTTCCTCCCCTGGTTCGATGTGCCGGGCCGGCGCACGGCCGGTGCAACGGTCGCCTTCGGCCACTGGTCGACGCTCGGCTGGGTGTCGCGGCCCGATCTGCTGTCGACCGACACCGGTTGCGTCTGGGGTGGCTGCCTCAGCGCAGCGCGCATCGGCGCCACGCTGGACGAACGCGAGCACATCGAAGTGCAATGCCCGCAAAGTCAAAAGCCCGGCTGACCGGGCTTTGACAAAGGCGATCGGCGTCGCTCAGGAACTGCTGCTGGGCTCGGCCGATTTGTCGGCTGTCTTGAACAAGGCAGCCACCTTGCGCTTGCTCTTGATGTTGGCCGAAATGCCTCGCGAAGCCGGCGCCGCCTTGGCCGCGGCCTCCCAGGCCGGCGTTGCGTCGGCGGGCTGCCCCGGTTCGTAGGGCTGATCGAAGAACGGATCGCGTGGCGCGGCCGGCGCGCGGTGCGGACGCCCACCGCCGCGCAGCGCGCGGGGTTCGGCGGCGCGCTCGCGGGGTTGGTCGAGCACGTCGCGTGCATCGCCGGCCTCGCCCTCCTCGCGCCAGTGGCGACGGCCGTCGTTGATGTGGCCGCGCGGGCGGTCTTCGTCGAACTCGATGGCTTCCAGCTCGATCTTGGTCTTGATGAGCTTTTCGATGTCGGCCACCAGGCGCGCGTCGTTGCCACCGCTGGCAAAGCTCACGGCCAGCCCGGATGCGCCGGCGCGACCGGTGCGGCCGATGCGGTGTACGTAGTCTTCGGCGTTGAACGGGATGTCGAAGTTGAACACCGCGGGCACGTCCTTGATGTCGAGTCCCCGGGCGGCAACGTCGGTGCACACGAGAAGGTCGACTTCCCCTTTCTTGAACGCGTCGAGTGCCTTCAGCCGCTCGTCCTGGCTCTTGTCGCCGTGCAGTGCCGTGGTCTTCAGCCCTTCGCGCTCCAGCGAACGCGCGAGTCGGGCGCAGCCCAGCTTGCTGTTGACGAACACGAAAGCCTGCGTGATGCCGCGCTGCTTGACGATCTGCTTGAGCGCCCTGCGCTTGTCGTCGTCGCTCACACTGTAGAAATGCTGCTCCACCGTGGAGGCCGTCTCGTTCGGTCGCGCCACTTCGATGGTGACCGGGTTCTGCAGGTAGCTGCCGGCAAGCCGCTTGATTTCGGGCGAAAAGGTGGCGGAGAACAGCAGCGTGATGCGCTTCTTCGGGAGATAGCTCAGGATGCGCTGCAGGTCCGGCAGGAAGCCGATGTCCAGCATTCGGTCGGCCTCGTCGAGCACCACGTACTCGACCTGGTTCAGCACCGCGTTCTTGGCCTCTATGTGATCGAGCAGGCGGCCGGGGGTGGCAACCAGCACTTCGACGCCCTTCTTGAGTTCCATCGTCTGCGGCTTCATGTCCATGCCGCCGAACACCACTGCACTGCGCAGGTTGGTGTACTTGGCGTACAGCTCGACCTGCTGCGCGACCTGGACCGCGAGTTCGCGCGTCGGCAGCAACACCAGGGCGCGCACCGGATGGCGGGCGGGTGACGTCGAGGCGTTCTCGTGCGCCATCATTCGCTGCAGCAGCGGAAGCGCGAAGGCAGCGGTCTTGCCGGTGCCGGTCTGCGCAGCGCCCATCACGTCCTGCCCGGACAGCACGACCGGAATGGCCTGCTCCTGGATCGGTGTCATGGTCTCGTAGCCCATTTCGGCCACGGCGCGCGCCAGCGGCTCGGCCAGCTGGAGGTTGGAAAAGGAACTTGTCATGAACCCGCGATTGTCGCACTGCCGCATAAAACGGCAGTGACAAGCGGAAACCGCAGTCGCCCTAGAGGTTTTTGGCGTTGAAAGTGTCGCAGCTCTTGATGTCGCCGCTCTGGTAACCGGCGCCGAACCAGCGCTGGCGTTGCGCACTCGAACCGTGGGTGAAGCTGTCCGGCACCACCGCTCGGCCGGCGGAACGCTGCAATGCATCGTCGCCGATCTTCTGCGCAGCATTCATCGCGGCCTCGATGTCGCCCGGGTCGAGCCATTGCTTGGACTCCTGCGACCGTTGAGCCCACACCCCGGCAAAGCAGTCGGCCTGGAGTTCGACCCGGACGCTGAGCGCGTTGCTCTGGCTCTGGCTGATTCGCCCGCGCATCGCATCGACTTTCGCGGTCACGCCGAGTTCGTCCTGCACGTGGTGCCCCACCTCGTGCGCAATCACGTAGGCCTGAGCGAATTCGCCGGGCGCGCCGAGCTGGTTCTTCAGGGTGTCGTAGAAACCGAGATCGATGTAGACCTTCTTGTCGCCCGGGCAATAGAAGGGTCCCATGGCCGCCTGCCCTGTTCCACAGGCCGTGGGCGTGACCCCGCGGAACAGCACCAGCCTCGGCGCGTTGTAGGTGCCGCCGTTCTCGCGGAACACCGCGGACCACACCGTCTCCGTGTTCTTCAGGACCGTGGACACGAATGCGGCCTCGCGGTCGCCGGGCGGCGGCTTGGGTGCCGGGCCCTGCTGCACCTGCGGCGCCGGCTCCCCGCCGCCGCTGAGCAAACCGAGCACCGTGAGCGGATTGATGCCGAACACCCAGCCGGCGATCAGCGCCACCGCCACGGTGCCGATCCCGACACTGCGCCCACCGATCGGAAATCCGCCGCCTCCCCCGCCGCCACGGCGGTCTTCGACGTTGTCCGATTGCTCATTGCCTTCCCATCTCATGACGCGCTCCTTGCCGACGCCGGTCGGCTGCGGTGATGGTAGCGGGTCAGCGGGGTGCCGCGTAACCAACCGTCATCGCTTGCGGACGAGCGGCCTCGACGCTGCGTTCGGCGGCCTGCGCTCGGCTTCCCGACCGTTCTGCCGCTTCGCGAAGCTCGGCTTTCAGCACCTGCGAGCGCGCCACCATCGCCATGGCGGCGAGCTGCGCCAATACCACCGAGATCAGCACCGCCAGCAGCAGCTTGCGCAACGGCGACATTCCAACGACCAGAGACGAACGGTTCGACATTTTTTTCTCCGCATCGCGCACCGGGCGCGGCGGACGTCAATGTGCGTGCCAGCGCATGCGCTCGGCTGGGAGCAGGCGCCGCGAAGCACTGTAGGAACGTGGCGAATACGCCGCGTCCCTTTGTCGAAAGCCTGGCCCGTCCGGTCAGGCCTTCGGCAGCGTCACCCCGCTTTGACCCTGGTACTTGCCGCCGCGGTCCTTGTAGCTGGTCTCGCAGACTTCGTCGCTTTCGAAGAAGAGCACCTGCGCACAGCCCTCACCGGCGTAGATCTTGGCTGGCAGCGGCGTGGTGTTGCTGAACTCCAGCGTGACGTACCCTTCCCATTCAGGCTCGAAAGGCGTCACATTGACGATGATGCCGCAGCGCGCATAGGTGCTCTTGCCCAGGCAAATGGTCAGCACGTTGCGCGGAATCCGGAAGTACTCGACCGTGCGGGCCAGCGCGAAGCTGTTGGGCGGAATGATGCAGAAATCGCCGTGCATGTCGACGAAGCTCTTCTCGTCGAAGTTCTTCGGATCGACCACGGTGCTGTGGATGTTGGTGAACACCTTGAATTCGGGCGCGCATCGGATGTCGTAACCATAGCTCGAGGTTCCGTAGCTGATGATCTTGTGTCCATCGCTCTCGCGCACCTGCGCAGGCTCGAACGGCTCGATCATGCCTGTCTGCTCGGCCATGCGCCGGATCCATTTGTCGCTCTTGATGCTCATGTGAAAAACCGGGCTGCGGAAGTTGGCGCGGATTGTGGCACGGCACCGGCCGGGCCGGACCGCGCTCAGGCGGCCGCTGCGACCGGTTCCACAGTGGGTTCGTCGAGCCCGGCGTGCACCGGCAGTGCCTGCGACACCACGGTCTGCTCGATCACCCGATCGTCGCCCAGGACGATCATGGCGAACAACAATTCCTCGAGGTTGTCGGCGCGGGCCGTCTTGCGCGCAAGCAGTGGCGTGGCTTCCGGATTCAGCACCACAAAGTCGGCCTCGCACCCCGGCTGCAGGTTGCCGATCACGCCGTTCAGCCCGAGCGCCCGGGCAGCGCCCGCGGTGTGGCGCCACCAGAGCTGGGACGGCGGGATGCTGATGCCGGGCTTGTTGTGCCCCTGCCGGCCCACGTAGTAGGCGGCCATCATGGTATGGAACGGGCTGAAGCTGGTGCCGCCGCCGACGTCGCTGGCAAGGCCGTAGTGGTAGCCGATGCGGTCGGCACCCTCGAAGTCGAAGAAGCCGCTGCCCAGAAAGAGGTTGCTGGTGGGGCTGACGGCGGCCGCCGCGCCGGTTTCCCGCATCAGCCGGCGGTCGTCGTCGTCGAAGTGGATGCAATGCGCATACACCGAGCGTTCGCGCATCAGGTTGAAGCCGACGTAGACGTCCAGGTAAGAGCGCGCCTGCGGGAACAGCTCGGCCACCCACTTCACCTCGTCTTCGTTCTCGGCCACATGGGTGTGGATCCAGGTGTACCTTGCCGCCGATCATGCGCAGCTTCCGGCGTTGGGCTGCAGCGAAGAAGGCGTGCGCCGAGGCGGGATGCGAGGTCGCGAAAGTGACCGCGGTGGTCACACCGTTGCGCAGCAATTCGTCGAAGAAGACTTCGGCCACTTCGGCCGAATGCGCCGGATCGGAAAAAAGACTTTCCGCGGGAAAGGTGTAGTTCTGAAGCCATGGCAGCAGTCCGTCCGCGGGCGCCCCGATGATGTCGGTCTGCGGAAAGTGGATGTGCATGTCGATGAAACCCGGCGCCAGGATGCGCCCCGGCAGCCGCATCACGTTCAAGTGGCCATAGCGTGCGCCCAGAGCGCTCCAGGCGCCCGCGTCCTTCACGACCTGGCGACCGCGCGCATCTGCTTCCACCACCAGCAGGCCGTCCTGGTCGAACAAGGCGTTGCCTGCATCGTCGAAGCGCAGAAGAGAAGCACGATAAGCTTGCATCGATACGAGCTTACGCAAATTTGCGGTGTCCGCGATACGCCTCTCACGATAATTGCTATCCGGCATCCAGTGCCCATTCCACGCCTTCACCGGTCCGTCCCTTGATACCACCCGTTTTTCTGCCGCCCGGCTTGCAACGATGAAAGTGCTTCTCATTGGCAATTTGTCCGCGGACGGGCAAACCAGCATGCTGTTGTTCCAGAGCGTAATGGAACGGGAGCTGCGCCGGCTCGGCTGCGAGGTGCGCCTTGTCGCGGCGCGGCCGCTGGCACTGCGCCTGCCCTTCCCGTCGCGCCTGCGCAAATGGGTCGGCTACATCGACAAGTTCGTGCTCTTTCCGTTGACGCTGGGACCCCACCTGCGCTGGGCCGACGTGGCGCACGTGACGGATCATTCGAATGCGATGTACGTGCCGCGCCTTGTCAGCAAGCCCAACATCATCACCTGCCATGACGTGATCGCCATCCAGGCGGCCCACGGAATGATCGAAGGCTGGCACGTCGGACCCACGGGGCGCCTGTTCCAGCGGCTGATCTCCCGGGGCCTCGGCCGCGCCGACAGGGTGGCCTGCGTTTCGCACCTCACGCGGCGCCATCTGCTGGCGCTTCGGCTCGCGGAGGAAAGCCGGGTGAGCGTGGTGCTGAACGGCCTCAACGCCGACTTCGCCCCGGTGCCGCCGGCCCAGGCCGCACCGCTGGTCGCACGCTTCGGCCTCGGGCCGCAGGAGCGCTACGTCATGCACATCGGCTGGGATCTGGCACGCAAGAACCGCATCACGGTGCTGCGCGCGTTCATCGAACTCCAGAAGCGTGCCAAGGCCGCCGGCGAGGCCCCGGCCGCCACTCGATTGCTGTTCGTCGGGCCCGAACTCTCCGCGGAGATGAGCACGCTCGCGCGCGAAAGCGGCGTGCTGGAGCAGGTGACCGTGATCCGGGACGTGTCGCACGAGGAGCTCTGCGCGCTGTACAGCAGCGCGGTGGCGTTGCTCTTTCCATCGCTGCAGGAGGGTTTCGGCTGGCCGATCATCGAAGCGCAGGCCTGTGGCTGCCCCGTGTTCACCTCCGACCTGCCGCCGATGAACGAGATCGGAGGCGACGGCGCGGTGTATGTCGATCCGAAGGACGCGACGGCCCTGGCCGATGCCGTGGCAAGCCACGCGCCGGACTTCGCGCGCATGCGGGCGCGGGCGCTGGCGAACGCGGCGCATTACACCTCGGAGCGCATGGCGCTCGGCTACATCGAAACCTATCGCCGGGTCATCGAAGCCCGCCGCAGCGCGTGAAGAAACTGTTGTCGCTCGCGGTGGTGTTGCTGCCCTGGCAGCTCAAGCGCCGGGTGCTGCAACGTTTCTGGGGCTATGAACTGGCCGACGACGCGCGCATCGGCCTGTCGTACATCTTTCCGGGACGGCTGGTGATGGGCCAAGGTGCGTACATCGGCCATTTCAACGTCGCGATTCACCTGGGCCGGCTCGAGTGCGGCGAACACTCGTCGATCGGCCGCGGCAACTGGATCACGGGCCATGCACCGGACGGCGCGCATTTCACGCATCGCACCTCGCGCGACCCGGCCCTGCTGCTGGGCGCGCACGCGGCCATCACCAAGTCGCACACCATCGACTGCACCGACCGCGTCGAGATCGGCGCATTCACCACGGTGGCCGGCTACGCGTCGCAGATCATCACGCATGGCATCGACCTCGTTGCCAGCCGCCAGGATTGCAAGCCGATCTCGATCGGCGCGTACTGCCTGGTCGGCACGCGGGTGACGGTGCTCGGCGGGGCGGTGCTGCCCGACCGCTGCGTGCTCGGTGCGGGTGCGGTGCTGACCAAGCCCTACATCGAGCAGCACACGCTGTATGCGGGCCAGCCCGCGGCGCGCGTGAAGAGCCTGTCGCCCGACGCCGCCTACTTCCACCGCGAAGAAGGCTTCGTCGACTGAGCCTCAGCCGAGCCGCACGGCACTCTTGACCGGCAACGGCGCCAGTTCCGTTTGCAGCCGCGCCTGCAGCGCACCGGCCGAGGCGCCCGCGGCAGCACCGTCGATCAGCACCTGGATGCCGTGCTGCTCGTGCGCGGTCACGCGCGGGCGCGCAGCGTCCGCGATGCCCAGCGCGTCGCAAGCCTGCGTCACCAGCGTCGCCGCCACGTGCGCGGATGCCAGGGCGCGCAGTTCCGGTTTGTAGATCTTGCCGACGTTCGTCATCGGCATGGTGTCGATGATGCGGACCGACTTCGGCCGGGCCGGGGCCTCGTCGACGCGCCCCGATGTGAACGCCAGCAGTTCCGCTTCGGTCACCGAGGCGCCGGGAACCAGCGTCGCGAACGCCACCGGCAGCTCGCCCGCATACGCATCGGGCGCGCCGACCGCGGCGCACAGCTGCACCGCCGGATGCGCGCCCAGCGCGTCCTCGATGGTCTTCGGATCGATGTTGTGGCCGCTGCGGATGATCAGATCCTTCGAGCGGCCCGTGAGGTTGAGGCGCCCCTGCGCGTCGATCCAGCCGAGGTCGCCGGTGGCGAGCCAGCCGTCTGGCGTGAAGGCCTTCGCCGTGTCGGCTGCATCGAGAAAGCCGGAAAACAGGTTGGGCGATTTGAACAGCACCATGCCGTGCTCCCCGGCTGGCAGTTCGCGGTCGCTCGCGCCGCCCTGCTCGTCGAGCGCGACGATCTTCATGCGCGAATACGGCAGCGGGAAACCGACGCAGCCGGCCGGCCCGACCACGCCGGGCGGGGTGACGGTCGAGATGCCGGCCATCTCGGTCATGCCGAGGCTCTCGTGCACGTGCAGGCCGAACAGGCGCTCGAAGCGCGCAGCCAGTTCCGGCGCGAGCACCGCAGCGCCGGTGCGGCAGTAGGTGATGGAAGAGATGTCGGCGCCGTCCAGCGGCACATTGGCCAATGCGGCCAGCACCGTCGGCACCGCCGAAAGCGAGGTGGGCCTGAACTTTTCGACCAGCCGCCAGTAGTTCGCGATCACAGCCTTGTTCCGCAACAGCGCGGCCGTCGGCACGATGGTCTCCATGCCGGCCGACAGCGCCGCCAGCGAAGCCGGCAAGACGCCCGCCACATGGAACAGCGGGTAGCCATTGATCGTGATGTCGGTGTGGCGCAGTCCCTGCAGCTGGACGCAGGCCCAGGCCGTGAACACCTGCGCGCGGTGGCTGTGGCGCGCGAGCTTGGGTGCACCGGTGGTGCCGCCGGTATGAAAGTACGCGGCGATGTCTTCGGGCGCGATGACGCGACCGCTGACCAGATGGCTGTCGGGTTGCGTCGCACGCAACGCGGCAAAGTCGCCGGCGCCACCCGGCAAGGCGACGGCGGCATCTGCCGCTTCGTCGTGCGGCGCCACGCGCAGCAACTTCACGAGCGACGGCACCTGCGATCGCAAGCGCAATGCCTTCGACCACATGTCCGATTCGGCGTCCGAGCCATAGGCGATCAAGACCTTCGCGCCGGCCGCATTCATCAGCGACACGAGCTTCTCGTCGGTCAGCAGCGGGTTGAGCGGTTGCACGATGCCGGTCGCCTCGCCACCCCAGAGCGCCAGGTGGTACTCGAGGCACCCCGGCAACAGCACGGCGACGGCGTCCTGTGGGCCGACGCCGAGCGAATGGAGCAGGTTAGCGGTCTGGTGGACGCCCGCCAACAGTTGCGCGTACGTCCACCGGATCGGCCGGGTTGCGGGATCGGCGTCGCGCAGGAAGGTCAGTGCGGTCCGCTCGCCATGGGCGGCGGCCGCATTGCGGATCAGTTCATAGGTGCTGTCGGCCGTGATGGCCTGCCCGATCGGGACGGCTTCGAGTCGCCGCACATCGGCGAGGGAGCGGATGGGAAAGGATGCCGTGAAGGGCGGGGCCAGGGGGCGCATGCAATGTCTCCGGGTTTCGCTCGATGCTACCGCCCGCCACGCCGGCGTTCAGCCCGCCTTGCGCGCCGCCCGCCCCTGCACGCCTTCGACCAGCCAGTCCATCTGCAGGATCTGCGCATCGGTCAGCGCCGTGCCGCGCGGGATCACGACACGGCCCTCGTTGTCGCGGATGTCGACCGCCGAACGGAACGGCTGCAACTTGCCGGAGGCAATGTCGCGCTGGCGCGCCATGACCTCGTCCTGCACCGCCTTGGGCACCTTGGGCCCGAAGTCGCCGACACGGATCATCCCCTCCTTCACGCCGCCCCAGACACTGGCGCTCTGCCAGCTGCCGTCGAGCACGGCGCGGGCACGCGCCGTGTAGTAGCCGCCCCACTGGTGGGTGACGGCGACGATCTGCGCATCGGGCGCGACGCGCCGCATGTCGGAGTGGTAGGCCACGGCCATCTTGCCGCGCTCCTGCGCAGCGGCCATCACGGCGGTCGAGCCGGTGTGGAACGCGATCACGTCCGCGTCCTGGTTGAACAGCGTCATGGCGGCGTCGCGTTCCTTCGGCGGGTCGAACCAGGCGTCGAGCCAGATCACCTTGACTTCGGCCTTCGGGTCGACCGAGCGCATGCCGAGCGTGAAGGCGTTGATGCCCTGCAGCACCTCGGGGATCGGGAAGCCCGCGACATAGCCCGCAACGTGCGTTTTCGACATGCGACCGGCCGCGACGCCGGCGAGATAGCGGCCTTCGTAGTAACGCGCGTTGGAGGTCGCCACGTTGGGCGCCGTCTTGTAGCCGGTCACGGACTCGAACTTCACATCGGGGAAGTCCTTCGCCACCTTCAGTGTCGGCGCCATATAGCCGAAACTCGGCGTGAAGATGAGCTTGTGGCCCTGCCGCGCCAGGTCGCGAATCACGCGCTCGGCGTCGGCGCCCTCGGGCACGTTCTCGACGTAGGTCGTCTCGACCTTGCCGGGCAATGCCGCCTCGACGGCCCTGCGGCCCTCTTCATGCTGGCGCACCCATCCGGCATCGGCGAGCGGCGCCACATAGACGAAGCCGATCTTCAGGGTTTCGGCGGCGAAGGACGAAAAGCAACAGGCAGCCGCGAGCGCGGCCACGAGGTTTTTGTACATGGTGTTCCTCTACATGGCCCCGGAAAAACAAAACGCGCTGCAGCCGGGACGCCTGCAACGCACCGCTCATTTTAGTTCAGGCGAAGGTTGCAAAGCGCTCGTTCAGCCGGTCGAGAAAGCGCGCCCTTGCAGCGGCGTCGATGAAGCTGCCTTCGAAACTGTTGGCCGCAAGCTGCCATGCATGCTGCGCGGTGAGCCCGGTTGCCGCGAAGGTCTGCACGAAGTTCTCGTTCATGTAGCCGCCAAAGTAG